>JAISDX010000160.1 GCA_031264465.1 Deltaproteobacteria bacterium
GCCGCCGCCCGCGCTCTCATCCGGCACGCCGACCTGGGCGTCGAGCAGATTGTGCGCGAATCCATGGCCATTGCCGGCGAAATTTGCGTGTTTACCAACAACAACCTGACGGTGGAAGTTCTTGAATAAGTGCCGCCCCGGCTCCAATTCCATGGCCCCGGCCGCGCACGAATTTGCCGCCGGGCGGGAAGCCACGTTGCGCACCGGTTGCAAGCTCAACTTACACCTGGAAATTACCGGGATCCTGCCGAACGGCTATCACAGCCTGAAGACCTTCTTTTTGCCTCTGCCGCCCGAGCCAGGGTCGCCGGAGCTTTCAGACCGCCTGCGCCTCGTCCCGGCCCGCCCCGGCTGTGCCGGGCTTACGGTCAATTGCTGCGCCAACTGGTTTGACCCGCAAAACAATACCCTGCAAAAAGCCTATAAAATTTACGCCGCAGAGGCGGGACGCCAGTTGCCCGCCCTGGAAATTGAACTGACCAAGGGCGTGCCCCAGGGGGCCGGGCTTGGGGGCGGCAGTGCCAACGCGGCGGCGGTGCTGCTTTTCCTGGAGAGCTGGAACGAGGTTTACGGCTTGCCCGGCTTGGGGTGGGAAAGCTTGCTGCGCCTGGGGGCGCGGGTGGGGGCGGACGTGCCCTGTTTTATCCTGAACCGGCCGGCCTGGGCCGAAGGCATTGGAGATCTGCTCACGCCGGCCACCATGCCCTTTGCCGGCTTCCATCTGGTGCTGGTCTGCCCGGAACAAGAAGTTTCCACCGCCTGGGCCTACCGGGCCTGGGACGAGTTGAAAATTTCGACGGATTTAGCGGCAAATTTATCGGCAAATTTTGGGGACAGCGGCTTGACAAGCCGAGACGCGCGGGATAGTAACTTCTCCTCTGCCCTGTCCCCACCGGTTGCGCTTAAGCCGGACGAGCTGTTCAACAGTTTCGAGCGGGTTGTATTCGCGCATTTTCCGGCCTTGGCCGGAATACGGCAAAAGCTCCTGGAGTACGGCGCGGCCGGAGCGCTCATGAGCGGCAGCGGCAGCAGCATGTTCGGCCTGTTTGAGCAAGCCGGGGCCGCGAAAAACGCGGCTGACGCTTTAAAAATTTCCGGACTGCGGGTTTATACCCGGTCCATCCCTGCAGGGGCGTCGCCAAGTTGGTAAGGCAACGGATTTTGGTTCCGTCATCCGTGGGTTCGAATCCTCCCGCCCCTGCCAGTTTTTTTCACTTTAACCGAGGCTAGTATCGATGGCTGACAAACTGAAGATCATTAGCGGCTCGTCAAACCCCGAGCTTGCGTGGTCAATTTGCGAAATCCTGGGCATAGAACTCACTCCGGTTCTGCTCGAGACTTTCAGTGACGAGGAAATCAGAATCGAAATTCAGGACAATGTACGCGGCGACGACATCTTCATCATCCAGTCCACCTGCAGCCCGGTAAACTACAACATCATGGAGCTCTGCCTCCTGATGGACGCCCTCAAACGCTCCAGCGCCAGAAGAGTTACGGCCGTGCTCCCCTATTACGGGTATGCGCGCCAGGACCGCAAAGTCAGCCCTCGCTCGCCAATCAGCGCTAAAATGGTGGCTGATTTTCTTTGTTGCGCCGGTATGCACCGTCTCATGACCATTGACATGCACGCCGGGCAAATCCAGGGCTTTTTCAACGTGCCGGTGGACAACCTGTTTGCCGCCCCGGTGGCTCTGGAATATTTGCGCGCCGTGCCTGGCGAAATCGTCATCGTCTCGCCCGACGCCGGCGGCGTGGAACGGGCCCGGGCCTATGCCAAGCGCCTGGACGCCAGCCTGGCCATCATCGACAAACGCCGCGATCGGCCCAACCAAGCCACAGCCATGAACGTCATCGGCGATGTTGAAGGCAAGACCGCCATCGTGGTTGACGACATGATCGATACCGCCGGCACCATTGTGGCCGCAGCCGATGTGTTGCTCAAAAACGGCGCCGTGGACGTGGTGGCCTGCGCCACCCACCCGGTGCTTTCCGGCCCAGCCCTGGAGCGGTTGCGCGATTCCAAATTCTCGCAAATTTTCCTGTCAGACACCATTCCTCTTGGCAGCAAATGCGAAGCGTGCGAAAAAATTCATATATTTTCCATAGCCGGCCTCCTGGCCAAAGCTATAAACAACACCCACACCGAATCCTCCGTCAGCGAGCTTTTTGTATAAAAAGCCCGCCCGTCAGCAACGGCGAAAGTCATGGCTGAGGATCAAAAGGAGAGAACAACAATGTCCGATTTCCCAACTCTTGAAGCCCAAAAGCGCGAACAGACCGGCAAGGGCGTAGCCCGCCGCCTGCGCGTGGCCGGCTTGGTTCCGGCGGTGTTTTACAACGCCTTGGGCGAAAGCCAGCCCATCCAGGTTAACGAAAGGGAGCTGACCCGCCTTTACCAGCGTATCGGCCGCACCTCCCTGTTCAATATCGAAATCGACTTGGGCGGCAAAAAAGAAATTCATCCGGCCCTGTTCTGGGACGTAGACTATTTTCCCATCAAGAACCGCATCCAGCATATCGACATCTACGGCGTCGACCTGGACAAGGAAGTGACCGTGCGCGTTCCCTTGGTCTTCCAGGGCGTGGCCCAGGGCACCAAGATCGGCGGCAAGGTCGAAACTTACCGCGAAAGCCTCCTGGTCACCTGCAAACCCCTTTCGCTGCCCGCCAAGATTGACGTGGACATTTCCGGCCTGGGCCTGAACCAGTCGCTACGTATCTGCGATTTGGCCCTGCCTGAAGGCGTGCATGCCGAAGGTAACGGCAATTTCGTGGTTATCAGCGTCCTGGCCCGTGGCGCGGACGACAAGGAAGGCGAAGAATCCGAAGCCTAGTTCTTTTTGGCATCAAGGTTTCAGCGCCCATGAAGGAATGCTCCTTCATGGGCGCTTCCGCAATAGCATTTCATATTATAGTAAAGGAGCGGGCAGTGCAGTTAGGCGGCATGCTCATCGGCTTGGGCAACCCGGGCCGGGAATATGAAAAAACCCGGCACAACTTCGGCTTCATGTTGCTGGATGAACTCGTCCGCCGGGCCGAAGCCGACGCGGCCCGGCTCGGGCACGGACCGGAAAAGCTTGCCACGGGCAAAAAAAACTACGAACTGTGGAAAGTCTTCTTTTCTCCGCCCGGCACCGCCCTGCCCTGGCTGCTTCTCAAGCCCCTCACCTACATGAACTTGAGCGGCCGGGCCGTAAATGCCGTGGCCGCCTATTACGACATTGCCCCCAAAGACATGCTGGTGGCGCACGACGAACTGGACCTGCCGCTGGGCGGCATGCGCCTTAAGTTCGGCGGCGGCTCGGCCGGGCACAAAGGCATTAATTCCATGGTCGAGCAACTGGGCAGCCGCGACTTTTACCGCCTGCGCCTGGGTATTGGCAAACAGCCCGGCGAAGGGGCCGTTGGCCACGTGCTCGGGCATTTCGGCAAAACGGAGCAGGATATCTTGCAGCAAGTGCTCAAGGCGGCCTGCCACGGTTTCATGATTTTTCACGACGGCAAAGCCCGGGGGCTTGATCCACTGCCGCCGGCCCAGGAATATATCAACGGTTTTCAAGTCAACGCCTCTTCATAATTTAATCTATTCTTATTAATTTGTTAATCGATAAGGGAAAATTTCTGCACAAGGCAACTACCAATATTTGCAAATTTGTGCTATTTTGACTTCTGAATTCTTCTACAATCATTATTTTTCCAGTTCAGGAGTTTGAGTGTTTTCCAAAGATCAATTGGTTGTGTATCCTGCCCAGGGCGTCGGCAAGGTCGAGCGCATCGAGACGCAGGAAATCGGCGGCAGCGTCGCCGAGTTTTATATTGTCCGCATCATGGGCAATAACATAACTTTATTGGTTCCCGTGAAAACCGCCCGCAACGTGGGGCTGCGCAACCTGAGCAGCAAGCCGGAATGCAGGAAGATTTTTGCCAGCCTTAAAGATCGCAGCAGTTTTACCGGTTACACCGGGCAAAACTGGAACCGCCGCTACCGCGAATATTCCGAACGTCTGCAAACCGGCGCTTTGAAAGATTCCTGCCACGTGCTCAAGGAACTGCTCCTGATCAGCGGCGAAAAGGAGCTTTCCTTTGGCGAGCGTCGACTCCTGGAACAGGCCATGACCCTGGTTTCGACCGAATTGGCTTATGTTTTGAGGCAGGAACAACGCGAAGTGCAGCAACAAATCGAAGCATTGTTCGCCGACGTGCTCAAGCCGGCCTTGCCGGAAGAAACCCGTGGCTGAAGAAACTCAGAATAGACTGACGCAATATCACTTGCCATTCTTGCAAAATTAGGGTACCGCACTTTTAATATTTCCGCGTCCGGCCAATCAGGCCATTCGAGTTACCCTGACGCTGATTCATCAAAACTTTCGTTACGTTCGTTTCGCCAGGCGAAGCGTTTGTTGTGATCATGCCCGTGCTTCCGCACGCTCTTCCCCGTAAATCCTTTATCCATAAAAACGGCATCTATGCGTAAAAAAAGCGCCACCAAACAAAACGGCCAAAAGGAACAGGCCGGGCAGACCGCCCCAGCCGCCACGGAAAACCTGGACTACCAGGAACAGTCCTCAACTTCATCCGGCCCCGTCATTTTTGACGGAAACGTCATGAACCTTACCGAGTTGAAAACCAAGAGCATGACCGAACTCATGGTGTTGGCCGAGCAGTTCAATATTGAGAATGCCAGCGGCATGCGCAAGCAGGAGCTCATTTTCGCCCTGCTCCAGAACTGTGCCTCGCAAAATGGAGCCATTTACGGCGACGGGGTGCTGGAAATCCTGCCCGACGGTTTCGGCTTTTTGCGTTCCCCCTTTTCCAGCTACATGCCCGGCCCGGATGATATTTATGTTTCGCCATCGCAGATCAGGCGCTTCAGCCTGCGCAAGGGCGATGTCGTTTCCGGGCAAATTCGCCCGCCCAAGGAGGGCGAGCGCTACTTTGCGCTCCTGAAAGTCAACGAAATCGGTTTCGAGCCGCCGGAAAACGCCAAAAACTTGGTCCTTTTCGACAACTTGACTCCCATTTACCCAGACCAGCAATTTATCATGGAAAACGGCGAGAAGAACTATTCCTGCCGCGTCATCGACCTCATGGCGCCCATCGGCTGCGGCCAGCGCGGCATCATCGTCGCCCCGCCGCGCACCGGTAAAACCATCCTGCTGCAAAATCTGGCCAACTCCATTAACGCCAACAACCCCAATGTCTACCTCATCGTGCTGCTCATAGACGAGCGCCCGGAAGAAGTGACGGACATGGAGCGCACCGTCAAGAACGCGGAAGTTATCTCCTCCACGTTCGACGAGCCGCCGCAGCGCCACGTGCAGGTGTGTGAAATGGTACTGGAAAAAGCCAAGCGTCTGGTTGAGCGCAAGCGCGACGTGGTGATCTTGCTCGACTCCATCACCCGACTGGGCCGCGCTTACAACGCCGTGACCCCCTCTTCCGGCCGTGTGCTTTCCGGCGGCCTGGACGCCAACGCCCTGCAGCGGCCCAAGCGCTTTTTCGGCGCGGCCCGCAACATTGAGGAAGGCGGGAGCCTGACCATCATTTCGACGGCTCTTATCGACACCGGCTCCCGCATGGACGAAGTAATCTTCGAAGAGTTCAAGGGCACCGGCAACATGGAAATCTACCTGGACCGCCACCTGGCTGAAAAACGCGTTTTCCCGGCCATTGACATCAACCGCACCGGCACCCGCAAGGAAGAGCTCCTTCTGTCCGAAGAAACCCTGAACCGGGTCTGGATCCTGCGCAAGATTCTGGCCCCGATGAACTCCATTGACAGCATGGAATTTTTACTGGACAAGATGCGCGGCACCGCCAGCAACAAATATTTTATCAATGCCATGAGCAAGTAGGCCGTAGAACCGCGGCTTTTGCCGCAAGTCTCTGGACAAAAGCCGTGGGCGGGGGTACCAATACTACATTAACTAACTTTCATGTTGGAGGATTTTTTCGTGACAATTGAAGCAAAACCGGAAGCACCGGCTAAAAACCTTGCCCTGGACCTGGTTAGAGTAACCGAGGCCGCAGCCCTTGCTTCCGCCCGCTGGCTTGGCAAAGGCGACAAAAATGCCGGCGACAAAGCCGCCGTGGACGCCATGCGCCTCAGCTTCAACTCTATGGACATCAAAGGCACCATCATTATCGGCGAAGGTGAAAAAGACGACGCCCCCATGCTCTATAACGGCGAACATGTCGGCAACGGACATGGCATCTCCATGGATATCGCCGTGGACCCGGTGGACGGGACCAATCTGCTGGCTTTCGGACGCCCCAACGCCATTTCCGTTGTCGGCGTGGCCCCCGGCGGCACCATGTACAACCCCGGCCCCAGCTACTACATGCAAAAGCTGGTGGTGCCGGCCCCGGCCAAGAACGCCGTGGATATCGACGCCCCGGTGGACGTGAACCTGAAAAGCATCGCCAAAGCCCTGGGCAAGGACGTGGACGACCTGATCGTCTTCGTGCTGGACAAGCTCCGGCATGAAAAATTGATCAAAAAAATCCGCAGCACCGGTGCGCGCATTTACCTGAACACCGACGGTGACGTGGCCGGCGCGCTCATGGCCGCCGACCCGCGCTCGGAAGTGGACGTGATGATCGGCACCGGCGGCACTCCCGAAGGCGTTATTTCTGCCTGCGCCATCAAGGCCATGGGCGGACAGATCTTCGGCCGCCTGGACCCGCAATCCTTTGTGGAAAAGGAAGCGCTGCAGGAACAGGGCGTGGATCTGCGCGAAATTCTTACCGTGGAAAACCTGATCAAGAGCGACGACGTGTTCTTCTCGGCCACCGGCATTTCCGGCGGCACCTTCCTGCGCGGTGTCGAATACACCGGCGCCGGCGCCATTACCTCTTCCATGGTAATTCGGGCCAAGACCGGCTCCATGCGCTATATCGAAGCCCACCACAACTGGGAACGCCTGATGAAAATCAGCTCCGTGGCTTACGACTAACCACAGCTCATTCGAACATAAAAAAAGCCGCTTTTGCAGGCGGCTTTTTTTATAACGCGGTTCAGGCAGGCTTATTTGAAAGCCGCTCCCAGCTTCGGGACCACATCCTTCTTGCGGCTCATTATGCCGGGCAGCCACAAGGGGCCGGCGCCGGGCTTCACCCCGAACACTTTTTCCGGCAGGGCCGGGTCGTCCGTTAGGTAAAGCAGTTCAGAGCCTTCCAGCATAATGTCGGTCAAAAGCAGCATGATGGTGTGCCGGCCTTCCGCCTTGGCCTCTTGCAAGGCTATGTGCAATTCCGGCCGGGCTTCGTCCAGAAGCTTTATGTCCACCACTTCCAACTGGCCGACGCCAACCTTGTTGCCTCCCATTTCAAAATCCTTGTAGTCGCGGAAGAGCAATTCGCGGCCGGGTACGCCGGACACGTCGGACTTGACCACAAACATCTTCATGCCCAGGGCGGCGTAGTCTTCCACGCCGGCCAGGGCGGCCAGTTCCTTGACCGCTTTTTTGTCGTCGTCGGTGGTGGTGGGCGACTTGAAAATTAGCGTGTCCGATAAAATGGCGCAAAGCATAACGCCGGCAATGTTACGCGGGATGGCGACGCCGTGAAAGTCGTAGCACTGCTTGATTACCGTGCAACTGCAACCCACCGGCAAAGCATGAAAGAAAAGCGGGCTGGAGGTGGTGATGTCACCCAGCTTGTGGTGGTCGAAAATGCCCAGCAGTTCGGCCTGGTCCAGGTCGGCCGGCGCCTGGTTCCGGTCGGAATGGTCAACCAGAATAACTTTCTGTCCGGCCAGCGGGCCGAGAAGTTCAGGCGCGGTGACTGCAAAGGTTTCCAGCACAAAAACGGTTTCGGGCGGAATTTTTCCCTGCACGTAAGGCCGGGCGGGCACTCCCCGCTTGCTCATCAAGTCAGCCGCGGCAATGGCGGCGGCCACAGAATCCGTATCCGGGTTTTTATGCCCCACAACAATAGCCGTCATACATCCTCCATATTTTTAGAATAGTTTGCGCTAAATCGGCACCGCGCGGCCTGGCAGGGAAAACCTAACGTAAAACCAGGCGCAAGGCAATGAACCGTAAAACAGGCAATCAGCCCAGAACGAAGAAAAGCACGCCCAAGGCAGCCGCTCCGGCCAGAAAGCAGACAAAGGCGCTACGGATGCGTAGCGACAAAAACCCGCCCACGGCCGCGAAGGCCCAAAGCAGCCCCCAGCCGCCGTCGCGGCCGGCGCCATTTTCAAGGCCGAACCAGTCGCCCAGCGGCAGATTAAGCGTTTCGGCCACCGGCCAGCTCTCGAATTGAACGCCCAGGAGCCAAACCAGAGCCAAAAGGAGCGCGGCGCCGCCGGCACAAAGCGTGGCAGCGGCCAGGGCGCGGCGCCACAGCTCCGCCCGGATGACTCTTCGCAGAGTGCCGGCTATGTCGCCGCCGGCGTTGATGGTTTCCAGAAGTTTGAGATAATTTTTATCGCCCTGGCTGCCGCGCTGGGTGGTTTCCAGTTGGGCGGCCACCCTGGCCAGCGGCAGGCAAAAGATGAGCAGAAGCAGAGCTTCACGAGGCGACTGCAAGTTGAAACACAGCGCTGGCGGCAAAAAGGCCAGATAGGCAATCAACCCCTGGGGAGGGACATAAGTGCCTACATAAAAGAGATCCAGCCAGATTAACTGGAAAAACACGGCGGAGGGCAAAATCACTTCAGGGGCGCTGCCCCAGAAAAGGCGGCAAATAAGCCAAATTATCAACCCGGCAAAGAGGGGGTGACGCGTAAAAACCAGCCCGCAAGCGGACCGGGCCGTTGTTAAAAGCGCAAAAAAAAAGCTGAAGCGCTGAGCAGAGCAAGGGCTTGAAAAGGGTCCGACATTACCAGTTGCATACTCTCACCACACGCCCATTTGCGGCACGTCGGCCGGAATGCTGCGAAAATCGAGAATCACCGAGTGGTCTTCCAAATAACGCAGACAGTATTCATCATCCGCGGAAACGGCCACATGCGAGCAGATACGCCGCTTCTCCTCCGAATAGGGAAGGTTTCCGATATTGCATTTTTCAAAATTGAGCCCCAGGTCAAAAGCGGCGCGGGCGTCCTGGCAGTTGGCGAACAACACCAGCACATCGTCTTTTTTTTGCTGGTATTCCGCGATCAGGGCCGGCAGGGAACCCAGCACGGCAAAATTGGTACATACGCGCGACGGCACAGCCAGAAGCACAATCTGTTGGCGCAATGGGTCCACGGCCAACTGGTTATTGGCCACCACCAAGCGGGTCGCCCGGGTGTAGGGCAACCAGGCTTCGATGATTTGCCCGTGAATCAGGCGGTTATCAATGCGGTACCAAATCATTGCTGCAACCTTTAAGGCTGGTCGTCGCTCTTTTTTATTTTACTGCGCAGAATGTCGCCGGCCACCGCGATGCCTTCGCGCCCGGCCTCGCAAGCCAGCTCGGAGATCTCCTCCAGGGGCTTTTGGCGGTTGCTCAGTACTTTCAGGAGCATGGGCAGGTTAACGCCGGTCAGCACTTCAATATTGCCGCCACGACCCAGAAGCGACAGGCTCAAATTCGTGGGTGTGCCGCCGAACATATCGGTGAGCACCAGAACCCCGGCGCCGGAATCCAGCAGGGCCACCGCGTCATTCAGGCGTTTGAGCGTTTCCTGCACGTCGTTGTTAATATCCACCTGAATGGATACGCAATCTTGAATGGGGCCGACGATATGTTCGGCGGCGCGCAGGAGCGAAGCTCCATAATCCACGTGCGTAACCACCGCCAGCCCGACGCTGTTATTATTGGTATTATTGGTAGGCATGTCATACCCGCTTAAAAAATGTCTATTATTTATCCGCCAGTCAAAATTTGAAACAAGTTTTGCCCAAGGCGCGCCGCGCTGCCCGCTTCATGCTCCAATTACCCAAGTTCCAGGTGACGATGCTCCACGCTCATGGCGTAATTATGCTGACTGAGGGCCTTGAACACGGCTTCGGTCACGGCCACCGAGCGATGCCGGCCACCGGTGCAGCCCAAGGCTATGGTCACCCGGTAACGCCCTTCGCTTTCGTAGAGCGGCAGAAGATACAACAGAAAGTCCGTCAGCCGGCCGGCAAATTCCCGACCCGGCGAAACTCCGAGCACGTAATCGGCCACCGATTTGTCCAGGCCGCTCTGCGGGCGCAATTCCTCCACAAAAAACGGATTGGGGAGGAAGCGCAAATCATACATCATATCCGCTTCGGCCGGAACCCCGTATTTGAACCCGAAAGATATCAAATGCACCCGGAAGTTGCGCTGCTTGTCAAAAATACCCAGGCAGTTTTTCTGGATGAACCGCCGGAGATCGTGAATGGAGAGCTTGCTGGTGTCGATCACGATATCGGCGTTCTCGCGCAGCGGAGCCAGGCGTTCGCGCTCGGAACGCACGGCCTGTTCCAGTCCTCCGCCCTCGCCTTCCAGGGGGTGCGGGCGGCGGGTGGTGGCGTAGCGGCGCATGATCACATCCATCTCGGCCTCAAGGAAAACCAGGCGTACGTCGTAGTTCAGGCCGCGCAAACCAAGCAAAAGAGAAAGATAGTCGCGGGAAAAATCCTGTTTGCGCAAGTCCAGCCCTACGGCCAGCCCTTTGTAGTAGTGGGATATGGCTTCGGAAGTGAGGGAAGGGAGCATTTGCGGCACGAGATCCATTGGAAGGCCGCCCACGGTGAGAAAGTGCATGTCTTCAAACACGTTCACAGCGGAAGTCTGCCCGGCTCCCGATTGGCCGCAGAGTAAAATTACAGGAAAGGGAGGAGTGGCTTGCGAAATTTCGGACATGTTATGCAATTCCCAATTTAAGCGCTGTTACGGCGGCATTAATCACGCCAGACCGCATCGAGCAGACGCCAGATGGCGTCGGCGTCGGCGGCTTCCATGAATTGCCGGCGGAATTCGCGATGCTTGAAAATTCTGGCCAGCCTGGCCAGCACGCTGAAATACCCTGCCGCGGCCTGGTTTGGAGCCAGCAGGAGCGAAAACACATGGCATTTATGGTCGTCCAGGGCTTTAAAATCGCAGCCGGCAACGCTCCGGCCCACGGCAATGATCACGCCGCCGCAACTGTCCATCTTGCCGTGCGGAATGGCTACTCCGTAGCCAATACCGGTGGAGCCGAGCGATTCGCGCTGGTGCAGGACTTCAAGGACGTTGTCCCGGTCAAGGCCGGGACAACGTCCGAACAATGCGTCTACCAGTTCTTCAAGCGCCTCTTCCTTGGTAATGGCGGTCATGTCGGCCACGATGCTGGCGGGCGTCAGATAATTTGAAAGGGGCATAA
>JAISDX010000173.1 GCA_031264465.1 Deltaproteobacteria bacterium
GCACCCGTGAAGAGCTATTTGATGCTGTTGCAAAAGCCCTGAGCATGGTCAATGCAAACGATGCTCGAGGCTGGTTTAAATCGTGCGGATATGTAAAATCTAAAAGTTAAAACGCTCTAAAGTAAACAAGCGCCAGCTTCATATCCTATTACCTCCAGAAGAATAAAAATTTAGTCAATACGCTGAAATTAGAAACATTATTTTCACTATTGCCTCTTTTCTTTCTTAACTGTAAATTATGCCTATCATTTTATTTTTATCAAGTAGGTACTTTATTGTAACGCAGCATACTTTTTGGGAAGTAATGAATTGTCCACAAAAACCTAGAAAGCAAAATTTTTTTATTTTGCTTAGTTAAGCGACAATCTTCATCATGGAGAAAATTATGGAAGAAAAAATGCCCGATCGAATCAACCCTTGCTGTAGTCAATGACAAATGGAAACTGTTCATTTTGAAAGCGATTTCTCAAGGGCCGGTCCGCTTTAATCAGCTTAACGCACGTATTCCTGCTGTTAGTACGAAGATGCTCACACAACAACTGCGGGAGATGGAGGCCAACGGCATTATCATACGGACGATTTTTCCAGAAGTTCCGCCCAGAGTTGAATATTCCCTGAGCGAAATGGGGGGCAGCCTTTTTTCAATCTTTACAGAAATGAGACGGTGGGGATTAGGGGAAGATAGAGTCCACAAGCCGCAATGTTCTTTTTGTAAAGAATGTTTGCCTGTTTATCAGGCACCGGGCGCGCCTGAGTTTTCCACAAAGGTACTGTAAAGAGGCAGGCGAACACAGACCTATCCTACCAACTGAATGGTTGCGGCTTTGAACAGAGTTGTCGGACAACACGCCTGACATTCTACCTTCCTGCCGCCTGAGCGGCCAGAGCTGAGGCCATTTCCTGTTGCATGAAAGGGGTATTGTCCGTGCCGGAACGGCGTAGCGGCGGAAAAGTGCCTTACTGAAAAAGCGGTGTAATTTTGGCGAGAACATCATCCATGATGTTGGGCGGCACTTTTTCAAGACGCTTTGCATACCGCGCTTTCAAATCCAGGGCGCGTGGCTGATCGCAACGCACTACGCCCGTTGTCCGGGTGTTCGCATCATCAAGCGATACAGCAAATCCGGCGGTTCTGGCAAAATTGCCGCCGCTGGTGATCGGAACGACGATGGGCACTTGCGTCAGCGCATTAAATTCGTCGGGGGAAACCAGCAAGACCGGGCGGGTTCCGCGCTGTTCATGGCCCTCTGTCGGATCGAGAGGCACAAGATAAATGTCGCCGCGCTTCATCAGACCAGTTCCTTGCCCACGGGGGAAGAGGCAGCCCACCGGCTGTCCGCATCGGACAAGGGGGCGGTCGGATCGCATTGGTCTAAAAGCTCCTGCAACGAATATCGCTTTTTCGATTCCGGCTCGACAATCAGCCGTCCGCTTTCCACCGCGAGGCTCACGGTCGAACCAGACTGGAGCCGCACCATTTCCAATATGGCGGGCGGCACAGCTAGCATCACAGAGCCGCCGACTTTCCGCAACTTGCTTGTGTACATGGTATTTCCCCACAGGTTTAATTTTTATATAACTCATCTGGCAGGGATGCGCAATACCATCCTAAAGAAAGCAGTTGCGGATATCGCAACTGCTCCAACTCACAAAAATGTCTTGTCTGGATTGTCGAAAGTTTTTCCGCGCTTAGAGCCTTTCCCTAAATTTTAAAGCCTTTCAGCCGTTCCACGGCTTCTAGGGTGTTTTCCGGGGTGTTGAAGCCGGTCAGGCGGAAGTAACCTTCGCCGCTGGGGCCGAAACCGGCGCCGGGGGTGCCGACGATGTTCGCGCCCGTGAGCAGCTTGTCGAAAAAGTCCCAGGAGCCCAGGCCTCGGGGCAGGCGCAGCCAGAGGTAAGGCGCGTCCACCCCACCGTATACTTCCAGGCCCACCGAGGCGAAGCCCGTGCGAATCAGCCTGGCGTTGGCCATGTATTTGGCGATGATCGCCCCGGTCTCGGCCTTGCCGGCCGGGCTGTGCACGGCTTCGGCCCCGCGCTGCACGATATAGGGGCAGCCGTTATACTTGGTGGTCTGGCGGCGCAGCCAGAGCTCACGCAGCAAAAGCTCGGCGCCCGCGCCCTGTACTTTCAGAGCCGTGGGCACGACCACGTAGCCGCAGCGCAGGCCGGTGAAACCGGCGGTTTTGGAATAGCTGCGGAACTCCACGGCCACCTCGTGCGCGCCGGGGATTTCGTAAATGCTGCGCGGGATGCCGGGAGTGCTGATAAAAGCCTCGTAGGCGGCGTCGTACAGGATGACGCTGTTGTTGGCCCGGGCGTAATCCACCCAGGTTTTGAGCTGCTCGCGCGTAAGCACTGTGCCGGTAGGGTTGTTGGGGTAGCAAAGGTAAACAAGGTCCGGACGCTCCGGCGGCAGGGCCGGGACAAAGCCGTTCTCCGCCGTGCAAGGTAGGTAGATCATGCCCTCGAACTTGCCGTCCTTCCGGGCTTTGCCGCGCCCGGCCATGACGTTGGAATCGGCGTAGACCGGGTAGACCGGGTCGGTAATGGCCACCCGGCAGCCTGCGTCGAACAGTTCCTGAAAGTTGCCCAGGTCGCACTTGGCGCCGTCGCTGACGAAGACTTCGTCAGGGCCTATGCCCAGGCCGGCAAAGCAATCCCGCACAATGGCCGCGCGCAGGAAGTCGTAACCCTGTTCCGGGCCATAGCCGCGAAAGCCCCCCGCCGTGGCCTGTTCGTCCACGGCTTTGCGCAGGGCGGCGATCACGCTGGGCGGCAGCGGGCTGGTCACGTCGCCGATGCCCAGGCGGATGACTTTTTTGTCGGGGTTGTCGGCCACAAAGGCGTTAACGCGCCTGGCGATTTCGGAAAACAGGTAGGA
Organism: Deltaproteobacteria bacterium; assembly: GCA_031264465.1. Taxonomy (GTDB): domain Bacteria; phylum Desulfobacterota; class Desulfovibrionia; order Desulfovibrionales; family Desulfovibrionaceae; genus WRHT01. The sequence continues at coordinate 2,885 of JAISDX010000173.1, forward strand.
GCCGGACAAGTTCTGGTAGTAGGAATTTGCTAAAGCCATTGTTTCTCCTGAAAACGGTATTATCTTATTTTAAATTGACCGGTGCACACTTCCGCAGCCGGGCCGGTCATGTAGACGGTATTGTTCCCGGCCCATTCAATCAGCAGGTTGCCGCCGCGCAGTTCCACCTCGGCCCGGCGTTCGGTCAGGCCCGCCAGGACGCAGGCCGCCAGCACGGCGCAAGCGCCGGTGCCGCAAGCCATGGTTTCGCCCGAGCCGCGCTCCCAAACCCGCATGCGCACATGGGTGCGGCTAAGCACCTGGATAAACTCGGTGTTGACCCGCTCCGGGAAAAGCTCGTGAAATTCAAAGGCCGGCCCGATTTTCGGCAGGTCCAGGTTCAAATCCGGCACCGGCACGACCAGGTGCGGGTTGCCCATGGAAACGGCGGTGCAGCGCCAGGTTTTACCCTCCACCACAAGGGGCTGGTCGATGAAACTCCGCCCCGGCGCCTTCATGGGAATGTCGGCCGGGACGATGACGGGCGAGCCCATGTCCACGCGCACCCGTTCCACCTTGCCGTTTTTCACTTCCAGGTGCAGGGCGCGCAAGCCGGACAGCGTTTCCAGGCTGACCTCGGTCTTGCCGGTCAGGCCGTGGTCGTACACGTACTTGGCCACGCAGCGCACCCCGTTGCCGCACATTTTGCCCTCGGAGCCGTCGGCGTTGAACATGCGCATACGAAAGTCGGCCTTGCTTGAAGGGCCGATCAGAATCAGCCCGTCGCTGCCGATGCCGAAATGCCGGTCGCTGATTTTCACGGCCAGCGGAGCCGGGTTTTTGACGGGCGCGTCGAATTCTTCAACATAAATGTAGTCGTTTCCCGCGCCTTCCATTTTGGTGAAGGGCACGAAATCCGGCAGGGAAGGGTCGTCTATGAGCGCCGGGCGCTGGTCGAACACAAAACTCACGGGTGGTCCTCCTGGTGGATATGGAATAAGCCTCCGGCGGCCAAAGGGTTCCCCCCTTTGAAAACCCTGTTTGGGTTTGCCGGAGGCCTAAACTAATGCAAATCGTCTGATGGCGCAACTTCAGGCAGTTGCCGTTCCTGTCAACGCCGCCACAAGAGCTCGTTGTACTTGGGCAGCGGCCAAATGGCGTCGTCCACGATGGTTTCCAGGGTGTCGGCGTGGCGGCGGCACTCTTCCATGAGCGGCACCAACTCGTCGCGCGCCCCCCGGGCCCGTTCCAGGGTGCCGCTGCGGCAGTCCAGTTCCTCGTGCTTGGCGTGCAGCTTGTCCAGGCTCTCCATCAGGCCGACGACGTGCTCGCGCACCTTGTGGAAGTAATTTTCCTCCGGCAGCTTTTCTTTAGTCTGGCCAAGCATGGACCGGGAAGCGGCGGCAATCGAGCTGGCTTCCCGCATCCACTTCATGCAGGGCGGCAAGATCACGGTGCGGCCGATGTGCAGCATGACTTTGGTTTCCACATGGATGTCGCGGATATAGCCGTCCAGCAGTATTTCCTGGCGGGCCATGAGTTCGCGCTCATTCAGGATGCTGTGGCGGATGAAGGCGTCCTTGACGTTTTCGTCGCTGTAGTGGGCCAAGGCTTCCACCGAGTCCAGGTTGGGCAGGCCGCGTTCGGCCGCCTCCAGCTTCCAGGCTTCTGAATAGCCGTTGCCGTTGAAAATGATCGGGCGGTGTTCCTTGAAAAGCTGCGCCAGCAGGGACTGCACGGAGGCTTCCAGGGTTTTTCCCTCGGCCAGCGAGGCCTCCAGGCCCACGGCGATATCTTCCAGAGCGCAGGACATGGCCGTGCAGAAAGAAATGTTGGCCGGGGCGATGGACATGGAACCGCCCACGGCCCGGAATTCGAACTTGTTGCCGGTAAAGGCGAAGGGGCTGGTGCGGTTGCGGTCGGAAATATCGCGCGGCAGCGTGGGCAGGGCGGAAACGCCAATCTTCATGGCCTTGGATTTCCAGCCCCCGCTTTCTTTGCCGTTCTTGCCCTCGGCGATGTTGTCGATAATGTCGGTAAGCTGGTCGCCCAGGAAAATGGACAGGATGGCCGGCGGGGCTTCGGAAGCGCCCAGGCGGTGGTCGTTGCCGGCGCTGGCCGTGCTGAGGCGCATCACCACCGGGTGCATGTGCACGGCGCGCAGCACCGCGGCCAAAAAGACCAGGAACTGAGCGTTGTCCATGGGGGTGGCGCCGGGCTCGAACAGATTGTTGCCGTCGGAATCGCAAAGCGACCAGTTGTTGTGCTTGCCGGAGCCGTTGATGTAGGCGAAGGGCTTTTCATGCAGCAGGCAATGGAAGCCGTGGCGGCGGGCCGTGGTGCGCAGCAGCTCCATGGTCAGCATGTTGTGGTCGGTGGCCACGTTGGCCTTTTCATACATTGGGGCCAGTTCGAACTGCGAGGGCGCGGCTTCGTTATGCCGGGTGCGCGCCGGAATGCCGAGTTGGTAAAGGCGTTTTTCCACTTCCTCCATGTATGCGATTACCCGGCTGCCGATAGTGCCGAAGTAATGGTCGTCCATTTCCTGGCCCTTGCTGGGCCGGGCGCCGAACAAGGTCCGCCGGGCCAGCTTCAGGTCTTCGCGCAACGAGGCGTAGCGGCGGTCCACCAAAAAGTATTCCTGCTCCGCGCCCACCATCACGTCCACGTAGCGGGCGCTGGTGTTGCCGAACAGCCGCAACACGCGCAGAGCCTGCTTGGAGACGGCGTCCAGGGAGCGCAGGAGCGGGGTTTTGCGGTCCAGCGACTCACCGGTGTAGGAGAGAAAGAGGCTGGGCACGTACAGAGTGCGGCCCATGCCGCTACCCAGCAGGAAAGCCGGGCTGGTCGGGTCCCAGGCCGTGTAGCCGCGCGCCTCGAAAGTGGAACGGATGCCGCCCGAGGGAAACGAGGAAGCGTCCGGCTCGCCCTTGATCAGCATTTTGCCGGAAAATTCGGTAATCAGTTGCGCTTCGCCGCGCTGTCCGGGAAGAGGGGTAAGGAAAGCGTCGTGCTTTTCGGCCGTGAAGCCGGTCATGGGCTGGAACCAGTGGGTATAGTGGGTGGCGCCGTGCTCGATGGCCCAGTCCTTCATGGCGCTGGCCACGATGTCGGCGTCGCTGTCCTGGAGACTTTCGCCCCGTTCGTAGATCTTTTCAATGCGCTGGTAAACGTTCTTGGGCAGCCGCTCGCGCATGATCTTCATGGTGAAGACGTCTTTGCCGAACACGTGCGCGGGAACATAGGGCTCCACTTTGGGCGCTTTGGCGTTGTTTGTGATCTTCTCCTCGGCAATGGCGGCGCGTACCCTCTGGCGCGGCGTATAAGGCATGGGAAGTCTCCTTTGGCTGTTGTTAAAAAACTGACATTTCCGTGCTGCTCAAAAAGGCTGCAACAATCGTGCTACCTGATAGCCGCTTTGCCGGTTGTCCTGGTTAATGTTATAAAATAATTGACTATAGGCAAAATTTCTCACGCGCCGGCGGAGCTGATCTTCTTATTGCTCTTGCTTATTTTTTACATAAATGTAATTTTAATAAAAATTATTACATTTATGAATTAAATATCGCTGAAACTCGGCTCGATTATTTCCCCCGGCTTAGTCCAAAACAAGCCCGCAGGCAAGGAAAGACTCGCCCGCCGCCGCATTTTTTAAATGCCGCCCGGTTCCCGGCCGCTCTGGCATCAAAATTGCCATATCTACCTGAAACTGATTCGCAAGCGCTGTTTTTTGCACATCGGCCAAGGCGGCGCTCAACATACAGATAAAGGACGCAGCATGACTCCAGACGATTTGAAACCCGCCCTGCTGATGCTGGACGACGGCGCCTGCTTTGCCGGCCGGGCCGTAGGCGCGGCAGCCGAGGCCGCTGGCGAGGTGGTGTTCACCACCGGCATGAGCGGCTACCAGGAAACGCTCACCGACCCCTCATACTTCGGGCAGATTACCGTGTTCACCTCGGCCCATATCGGCAATTACGGGGCAACCCCCCAGGACGACGAAGCCACAGCCCCGCAGGAACGCCGATTCGGTCCCTGCGGGGCTGTTTTTCACGATTTCTTCCTGCCGGCCGAGGGCTTTGGCAAAGGCGCCTTTCCGCACTGGCGGGCCGTCTCTTCCCTCAACGACGAACTGGCCCGGCTGGGCGTGACCGGCATCTGCGGCATCGACACCCGCGCCCTCACCCTGCACCTGCGCCGCTTCGGCTCACGGGGCGGCATCATCAGCGCCCTGGATCCGGACCGCGCCTCGCTCCTGCGCCGGGCCAAAGCCCTGCCCTCCATGGAAGGGCAGGATCTGGCCCAGCACGTCACCTGCCCGCACAGCTACGCCTTCCGGCCCAAGGCCGGCGATGCGCTGCCCGGCGGACCGCCAGCGGCCGGGCGAAAGCCCTTCCATGTGGCCGTCATCGACTTCGGGGCCAAGCGCTCCATCCTGCTGCACCTGCTGCGCCAAAACCTCGAGCCCACGCTCTGGCCGGCCAAGGCCAGCGCTTACGATATCCTGGCAACCCGGCCGGACGGGGTAATGCTCACCAACGGCCCCGGAGACCCGGCCGCCTGCTCCTACGCCATTGAAACAGTGCGCAAGCTCCTGGGCCGGGTGCCGCTTTTCGGCATCTGCCTGGGGCACCAACTGCTGGGCTTGGCCGTGGGCGGCAAAACCGACAAGCTGCACTTCGGGCATCACGGCCTGAACCACCCGGTCAAGGACGTCACCACCGGCCGCGTGGCCGTAACCAGCCAGAATCACGGCTTCGTGGTCGAGCCGGGCTCGCTCCCGGCCAGCGCCCGCCCCACCCACTGGAACCTGAACGACGGCTCCCTGGAAGGGCTGGAGCTGACCGACGCGCCGGCTTTTTCCGTGCAGTTCCACCCCGAGGCCACGCCCGGCACCTGGGACGTCTGGGGCTTGTTCGACAAATTTCGCGCCTTGATAGAGGAGTCCAAATAATGCCCCGCCGCCAAGACATAAAAAGCGTAATGGTTTTGGGCTCCGGCCCCATCGT
>JAISDX010000024.1 GCA_031264465.1 Deltaproteobacteria bacterium
TGCGCGAATTGCAGGCCAACCCGCAGCGGGCGGCCATGCTGGCCAAGGTCAATAAAGCCTTTGTCGCCAGCGCCGGGCACTGGAATTTGAACCGGGCCGAAGCGGACCAGATCTTTCACGATATTTATGATCAAGTGCCGGATGGCGGCTGGGACAGCCCGAAAAAGGCGGAAGAATTTTTTAATGAAAGGCTGAGTCGCGTGGTCATGAACAAGCCGAACTCCCGGCCCGGCCTGGCGCTCAGTCCTTACGGCTGGATGTTCGACAACAGCGACACAACCAGCATCTACAACTACCAGACCCGCGAACTGGCCGCCAAGGGCTACTTTCCGAGCAGCGGCCCGGAACGCGAAAAGCTGGATCAGAAACTGGCCAAAGATGGCTTCCATAACCCAACGGAAGAACAGCTTGCCGCAACTTACCGCGCCGGACAGAAACTGCCGCCCGTACTGAAGGATTAGCCATGTCGCAGAATTACTTTGCCCCGAACTATGACAACCTGGACCTGCGCGGCCTTCTCGGCCCCAGCGACGACGAGCGCGATAGCGACACCATCCGCTTGCAGGCGACTCAGGACCAGCAGTTAATCGGCGAGGCCCACCGCCGGGGCGGCCTGCGCGACGATACGCAGTTTGAACCCGACCGGATGATCGGCGGCGGCATTTTGGGCGATACTCTGAACCTGGCCGCGCAAATCCGCCAACAGAAGGGCATGACGCCGCGCGAGCTTTGGGAATCCCTTCATATCGCCAGGGCTACCGGCATTGCCTTTGACCAGGCGCACGAGAGCAAAAACGAACTGGTGCGGGCCATGCACGCGGCCACCCTCGGGAACGACGAGGAACTTAAAAAGCTCCTGGCCGCCAGCCCCAACATGCTTGATTTCGTTAAAAACCGCCCGCCCGCCGAACTGGCGGCCATGATTGACGACAAGCCGCTCTGGTCGCTGGAAGGAGCGCAGCGGGACTTTTTGGGCGATATTTCGCATTCTTTGGACATAGGCAACATACAGCAGGAACGGTTGCGCCTGGGCGACATGCACCGTGAAGGCCGGCTTGACGAACAGGGCTTGGCCAGACTGGGCGAACTTTCGCGCATTGTTGAAGTCAATGCCGCCCTGCGCGAGGGTGAAGGGGCTTTTGATTGGGCCACGCGTTCTTTCATGGAGCAGGTGCCGATGCTTGAAAACACGGCTTGGGCGGGCCTCAAGGGCGGGGCCACCGGCCTGTTGGCCGGCATGGCCGGCGGCGCGGCTCTCGGCTCGGTGGTGCCGGGCCTGGGCACCGCAGCCGGCGGCGTGCTCGGCGGCAAGGCCGGTTTCCGTTTCGGAGCCACAGCCGCAGTCATGGACAAGTCCTACCGCGACAACGCCGCCGAAGTGTTTTTGAACCTGCTGGAAATGCAGACCCGCGACGGCCGGCCCATTGACGTGGAACAGGCCCGCGCCCTGGCCACGGCGGCGGGCATACCCATGGCCGGGCTGGATATGCTCAGTCTGGGCACGGCCACCAAGTTCATTCCCGGCTGGAGCCGACTGAGCAAGGGCGCGCAGACCGGCCTTACCAAGTATCTGACGCAAAACCCCACGACCGGCAAAGCCGTGGGCGAGGCGCTTTTTCAGGCCGGCAAAAGTACGCTGGCCGAAGGCGGAGCCGAAAGCTTGCAGGAAGGGGTGGGCATTCTTGCCGAAGAGGCCGCCATAGGGCTGAACCTGGTGGACGCCAGGGGCAGCAGCGCCGGCGAGGCTATGGCCCGCATGGGCGAAGCCTTCAAGGCCGGGGCAGTCGTCCGCGCTCCGATGGTGATGCCGGGCACGGTGCAGCGGGCCTATTCCAATGTGCACAAGGTCAGGCGTATTCAGCAGAGCCTTAGCCAGGAACAGGCGGTCAACAAGATGCTTGATTCGGCCGCCGCCTCGGAAACCGTCAAGAACGCGCCGGAGTTCGCGGAACAGGCCATCGCGGACAGCGCGGCGGTCATGGGCGTAGGCTCCATGTACATCAACCCGGAAGTGGCCGGACGCATTCTTTTTCAGGACGATGCGGGCCTGGCTCTGGCCGAAAATTTGGGAGTTACCCCGGAAGCGCTGGCCGAAAGTCTTGAGCTTGGCGTTGATCTGGCCATCCCTACAGAAAAGGTCTTGTTGCATCTGGCGCAGTCGCCGTTGCGGGAGCAGTTGCAACCCAACCTGCGCCTGTCGCCGGCGGTCGATACCGTGGGCGAGTTGAACGAAATCGGCCAAGGCCTGCGCTTTGACGCGGAGCAGTTCGCCTTTCTGGACGAAGTGCTCCGTGACACCGACGAGGCCAGGACCGTGTACGAGCGCCGGAGAGCCATTGCCGAACCTTATGTCGGGCAACTGGTGCAGGCCGGATACACTCAGCGCCAGGCGGAACACTCCTTTGCTCCCTATGCGGCTCATGCCGAAGTCATGGCCCCGCTGTTCGGGCAGACGCCGCAAGACTACCTGGCCCAGCGCCTGCAAGGCTTTACCCTGACCAGCCCGGAAATGTTCGGGGTGAGCGTGGAGCAGCTTAACCAGCGGGCTTTGCGCGAGATGTCGAAAGAAGACCTGGCCCTCATCAATCCGCTGTTGGCAACGATGCGCGGCCGCCTGGACGGCAAGAGCCTGCGCGACTATGACAGCCAGGGTTACAATGAATTGCGCGCCCTGTACGGCCAGCTCCTGTTCAAGAGCAAAAGCAATGGCGGGCTGCCCCTGGACTTCCTGGCCGACGAGGCGGTCCGGGCCGGCCTGTTGCCGGAAGGCAGCGGAGCCAATGAACTGTTGGCGGCGTTGCAGAACAGGCGAAGGGGTGTGTTTTTTCAGACAGAATTAACAACCCGCAAAGACGGCCCAGAGCCGGCACCGGACAGCGCAGTCGTAAATGTGGTTCCTGTTGACACAGGAATCGTTCCAAAATTTTCCAGCATTGCGGAGCTTCGCGGTTGGCTGAAGGATTATTTTTCCGGACGCGAGCCAATTACCATCGGCTCAACGGGAGCGCAGGTCGTTTTTACCGTTCGCGGGCTGAAAGATTCCGCAAAGTCAAATCGAGTCAAAAAGGATGAGCACCGTAGCGCGTATGGACAACTGGACAGGCTGATAGAGGAAGCTGTTTATGCTGGCTTTGATTCTCAGGATTCAAGGCATCCTAATGTGCAGGGGCAGGATATTTATTATTCGGCAATGGATATAGACGGAACGCCTTACGCTGTCCGGTTACGCCTCGACGTGCCACTACAGGGCAACGCTCTTAATTACAAAGACCATAAGGTTACAGAAATA
>JAISDX010000076.1 GCA_031264465.1 Deltaproteobacteria bacterium
TGGTCGGTCAGGTTCAGGTCCAGCAGGCGGCGCATGGCCTCTTGGAACGAATCCCGCAAAGCTTGCCAGCGCTGAACGGGGCCCAGGATCAGCCCGCCGGAGATGTAGCTTTTATTGGCCCGGATGATTGCCTGAATTGGCTTGTTGTCCAGTTTCCTGACCGCGAACAGATGCATTTTATCTTTGCAATCAAATTGCCAGAGATAATCGAAGTCCGCGCTATGCGTGTAATATTTCCCGCCGTGATTGTAGCCGAAATCCAGCCAGGCCACGCTGCCGGCGGCCAGGCCGCGTTTGATGGCGTCCATTACAAAAAACGGTTTCAGATACGTAAGGTAATTGTAAAGCGGGTAATTGCATTCCGGGTTTTTACGGTATTTCCTGAAAGCCAGGTATTCAGGCCTAGCCATGACCTTTTTGATTCCTTCCAGAGTTTCTTTGTCAAATGTCGAGAGATCGTCACTGACGATTACTTCGGTTTTATCGGCCAGGCCGAAGTTACGACGCGTCTCCAGGATGGCTTCCGCATAATCGGAGGACGTATACACAATCACCCGGTTTTTGATTCGCGCCCAAAACCGGAAATATTCAAGGTAATGCGCCGTACCCCGCTCAAAGCCGGGAAATTTTTCCCGCCCGATATCAAAAAAAGCAGTGACTATCGTTACTTCGTTCATTTTTATGCTCCAGATATAACTAGGTAACTTTATTAAATAGCATTATTAAATAATAAAACTGGCTCAAGTTATACGATCTGGCCCGGCAAGTCACCAATAATCAGGCCGGCATTTCCCGCCCGCTCTGTGGCGCGAAATGCCGGCCGCCCGCCGCTTGCCCATATCGGGAAAAGCGGGTATTATAAAAAACTTTGACAATATTTACCTGGGGTTGCCCGGAGCAAGATTATGACAGCACACCCTCTCCTCTCCACCGACACCCCCAAGGTGGCCCTGCTGGGGAGGCCCAACGTGGGCAAATCCACTCTTTTCAACCGCCTGATCCGCAGCAAGCGGGCCATCACCCACGATTTGCCCGGCGTTACCCGCGACCGCATGGAAGGCGTGGTCAAACGGGCTTCCGGCGCCAGGTTCATTATCGTGGATACCGGCGGCGTCACCCTGAACGCGCACGCTGTGGCCGTGGAAGGGCCGTCGCTCCTGCGCGGCTTTGAACGGGAAATACTGGAGCAGGCCAAAGCCGCCGTACAGGAAGCCGACCTGCTCTGTCTGGTGGTGGACGGGCGCGCGGGCCTGACCCCGCTGGACGCGCACCTGGCCGATTTTTTGCGCCGGGCCGGCAAGCCCCTGCTGCTGGTGGTCAACAAGGTGGACGGCCCGGAAAAGGCCGACCTGCTCATGGCGGAATTTCACGGGCTGGGTTTTGACATTATCCCCTGTTCCGCGGAACACGGTTTCAACGTGCGCGAACTCCTGGACCGCATGGCCGACGCCTTGCCGGATCTGCCCGGTGAAGACGCGGACGCAACCGACGACGAACCTGGGGAAGATCTGGACAAACCAGCCGACTGGGAAAACGCGACTGACGACCTTGAAGAAGTTCAGCCTCAAGGACTGGCAGAACCGGCAGAGCAGGCCGAACCGGGCCGGGAAAGCGGCGGGGCCATGGCCCCGGCAGAGCCGGACGGCCCGCTGCGCCTGGCCATGCTGGGCCGCCCCAACGCCGGCAAATCCTCGCTGGTCAACGCTCTGACCCGCCAACAGCGCATGATCGTGAGCGAGGTGCCCGGCACCACCCGCGACAGCGTGGACGTGCCGGTGGAAATAGACGGCGTGGACTGCGTGTTCGTGGATAGCGCCGGGGTGCGCCGCCGCTCCAAAATCACCAACACCGTGGAGCGCTTCAGCGTGAATTCGGCTCTGAAGACCAGCAGCAAGGCCCAGGTGACGCTCCTGGTGCTGGACGGGCAGGAAGGGCTGACCCAGCAGGACAAGCGGTTGCTGGAACTGCTGGACGGGCGCAAAATTCCCTTCATCGTGCTGGTGAACAAGTGCGACCTGATGAAGCCGCAGGACATCAAAGACATCGAGCGGACCTACCGCCAGGAGCTGGCCTACTGCCAGCACATCCCGCTGCTCATGGTTTCGGCCGCGAGCAAGCAGAACCTGCGCAAGATTATTCCGCTGGCCCGGTCAATCCTGGCCGAGAGCCGCTTCCGGGCCGGCACCGGCCGGCTGAACCGCATTCTGGAGGAACTGCTGCAAAAGCGGCTGCCGCCGCTGGTCAAGCAGCGCCGCGCCAAAGTCTATTACATGACCCAGGCCGAAACCAGCCCGCCCACCTTCGTTTTTTTCGTGAGCGATCTGGAGCGCATACCCGACTCCTACTCCCGTTATCTGGAGCGCTCGCTGCGAAAGTTGCTGGCGCTCGCGCACACGCCGATCCGGATTAATTTCCGCCAGGCGAAATAAGCCCGGCCAGCCGATGCCGGCAGGTCGTTGCGTCCTGCCTGAGGATACTTGCGCCCTTTTACCAGGAAAAGGGCGCAAAAAGAGTAAAACTGGCTCACTTCACAGGCTGATGCTCTACATCGCGCCGGGCAGTTGAACTATTTCCGGCCAGATCGTCACATTTTTCCAACTCAAAAGTTTCACGAATAATAAGCTTTGTACCGGTTTGCTCGGCTAGTCGCCGCGCTTCAGCGGAGGATTTGATCAATGCAGTTTCCACTTGTCGCAGGAATTCTTGAAATTCTGGGCTGCACTCAGCTACCTGTTTACGCATTATTTTTCTCCTAACTCAATCAAGACCGGCGATTTCCCGGAATTATCATACCAAGCCCAATTATCTACAAGGTTTTTGTACAAGTTCTGGAAATTGGCCCACCCGGCTGTAAATCTGCGCCGGATAACAGCTTCCGGTATGGAATGCCCACCTTGCGTCACCCGCTCAGCCACGCGGGCAATAGCCATTTCCACGTTATCCAGTGACAAAAACACCAGACGCGCCACAAAACCTTTGGCCTGCCAGGCCGGTATCATCCGGGCATAGGAGCGCCCGGCCAAGGTGGTTTCAAAGCAGAAACTTTCACCCTGATTAACCAGCTTCTCAATCTGGCGCAGCATGAGCTTGCCCGCCTGAATGGCTTCGCGCTCCGGCGCAAAGGGTGAGAGGCCGTAGGCAATGAGGTCGGCGTTGACGAACTGGGTAATATTCAGGGTGGCGGGTATGAACTGCCGGGCGAAAGTGGTCTTCCCCGCGCCATTCGGCCCGGCAATAATATAGATATGGCTCATACGGAAAATATACGGCAAAAAGGCGTGAATTGCGAGGATGATATACCGGGCGGTAATCGACTATTTTTTTAGAGAAAGGGAACTCCTCTGAGCCGCGGCCGATCTCGCGTTAAACGGCTTGCCTGGTGACACGGACATCTCTTGCCCGCACGATCTCGAACAACAAAAAGACGGAAACTGTTGTTTGCCAACAATTTCCGTCTTTTCTCGAACCTCCCGGTTCTAAGTTCCGGCGGAGAGGTTAACCCACGAACTTGTGGCCCACGTTGGCGCCGCCACCCAGGTCGACTGAACCGCTCTTGAACAGGCCGGTGACGACCGTGTCGATGCCGGCGCCGGCGGTGATCTCGACGTTGGTCATGGCCGCGCCCTTGGACTTCAGAATTTCAGCTTCCAATTCAGTTCCATAGCCGGTGCCGGCCTGGAACTTGTTGTCGCCGGCACCCAGGGTGAACTTGCTGTCAGTGACGGCGGAACCGACAATCTTGAAGGAACGTGCCGAAGTTCACACTGCCGCTTGCGGAAGGTTTGTCGAACAGGCGCAACGGCGGGGGAAACGGCTTTCCGAGGCGTTTCGGCGAGCGCTTCCCTGCTCAGAGGCGGTGTGGCAAGTCGCTTGTCCATAAAAAAATTTTACCCTGAATTCCAGATTTGTTCCAGGCCCGGTGAACGGACGCCCTCTTACTGGTTTATCGGCATTTCATCAGGGCTCTTTAGAGCCGAACGTAAAGTTTGTTAAAATACCGGAAAATCGTCCTTCCGTAAATGGTAGTACAAAATATTCATGATTTCAATCTTCTTTTTTAAGGCGGCCTTTACTTTCGCGGCGCATCGCATATAAGGCGGACAGTTGATCCCTTAAACGGCATTTGAAGGAGAACCCCCGCCATGGCTGACAAAAAACTGCTTCTGGTCATCAACCCCGGCTCCACTTCCACCAAGTTCGCGGTCTTTGAAGATGAAAAATCCATTTTTGAGGAAACCGTCCGCCACCCGCTCTCCGACTTCGCGGACTGCGAAAAAATGGCCGACCAGATGAGCGTGCGTATGCGCTATATCACCGAAGCCCTCAGCCGGCAGGGCATCAAGCTGGAAAAACTCAGCGCCGTGGTCGGGCGCGGCGGCCTGGTCGCCCCCATGGCCTCCGGCACCTATGTGGTGACCGACGCCATGCTCAAAGACCTGCACCGGGAAAAAGCCGCCATCCACGCTTCCTGCCTGGGCGGCATCATCGCTTACGACCTGGGCAAGCAATACAACATCCCGGCCTACATCGTGGATTCGGTGGTGGTTGACGAAATTATTCCCGAAGCCCGCATCAGCGGCATTCCGCAAATCGAGCGCATTTCCGCCTTCCACGCCCTCAACGCCAAGGCCGTGGCCCGCCTGTGCGCCAAAGACCTGGGCCTGGATTACAGCGACGCCCGCCTGGTCGTCTGCCATATGGGCGGCGGGATTTCCACCAGCGCGCACCGCTACGGCCTCGCCATTGACGTAATCAACGGCATTGCCGGCGAAGGCTGCTTCAGCCCCGAACGCTGCGGCGGCGTGTACGGCCAGAACCTGGTGGAAATGAGCTTTTCCGGCAAGTACAGCAAGGAAGAACTCCTGGCCTTCATGCAGAAAAACGGCGGCATCAAGGCCTACCTGGGCGTCAACGACATGCGCGACGTGGAAAAGATGGTCATGCGGGGCGACCCCAAGGCCAGCCTGATCCTGAACGCCATGGCCTACCAGGTGGCCAAGGACATCGGCACCATGGTGGTGGCCCTGGAAGGGCGCGTCGACGCCATCGTGCTCACCGGCGGCATTGCCTACTCCAACATGTTCACCGGCATGATCAAAAAGTACGTCGACCGGCTGGCCCCGGTGAAAGTCTACCCCGGCGAGCTGGAAATGGAAGCCCTGGCCTGGGGCGGCCTGCGCGTGCTGCGCGGTGAGGAAAAACCCGGCACCTATGTGGGGCTGGACGAACAATAATATTAGGAAAACGCTGATTAATGAGGATTTTTGTTTCCTGGCAAGCCCTGTTCTGGCAATCGAGTTCCGGGCGGAGCCTGACGCGGCCAGGGAGCAAAAAGACCATTAATCAGCCTTTCCCTGGTCTGATTTGGCTGCCGTTCCATACAGACTCCGCTCTGTCACGAGAAGACAGGATGAAGGATGATTACGGATACGCCTTCCTCCTGAAATGTCCCGCTCAAAACTGGCTGAGGCCGCAAAAAACCTCTCCATCCGCCAAAATTTGAATTGCCGCCTGCGCAAATCCTTGATTTACAGCCAACTGCAATTTATGTATAATTGCCTTTTCATCTGTTTGCTGTAATAAGCGCATTGATCTAAACGTATGGGAGCGAGCCATGTCACAGGAAAATTTGCCCAAAGGGTACGACCCCGCGGCCATTGAGCAGCAATGGCGCGACCACTGGGAACAGAACAAGACCTTTACGCCCGAAATGCCCGCCAAAAGCGCCTCTTACAGCATTGTAATTCCGCCGCCCAACGTAACCGGCAACCTGCATATCGGCCACGCCCTGAACCTGACCCTGCAGGATATCCTCTGCCGCCACGCCCGGCAGCAGGGCAAGACCGTGCTCTGGGTGCCGGGCTACGATCATGCCGGCATCGCCACCCAGAACGTGGTGGAACGGCGGCTGGCCGCCGACGAGGGCAAAAGCCGCGACGACCTGGGGCGGGAGGCTTTTCTGGAGCGCGTCTGGCGCTGGAAGGAAGAATACGGCGGCAACATCACCCGCCAGGTCAAGGCCATGGGCTGCTCCGTGGACTGGACCCGTGAACGCTTTACCATGGACGAAGGCCTGTCGCGCGCCGTACGCAAGGTTTTTGCCGGCCTCTACAAGCAGGGGCTGGTCTACAAGGGCGACTATATCGTCAACTGGTGCACCCGCTGCCACACCGCTCTGGCCGACGACGAAGTGGACCACGTGCCGCAGAAGACGAAGCTCTGGTCTTTCAACTACCCGCTGGAAGACGGCTCGGGCCATATTACCATCGCCACCGTGCGCCCGGAAACCATCCTGGGCGACGTGGCCATCGCCGTGCACCCGGAAGACGAGCGCTACCAACACCTGGTCGGGAAAAAGGCCATTCTGCCCATTTTGCGCCGGCCCATCCCGATTATCGCCGACAATTACGTGGACCGCGAGTTCGGCACCGGCGCGGTGAAGATCACCCCGGCGCACGACCTCAACGACTGGCTTATCGGCGAAAAGCACAAGCTTGAAGTCGTGCAGGTCATCGACGACGCCGGGATAATGAACGCCAAGGCCGGCCCCTTTGCCGGCCTGCCCAAGCTGGAAGCCCGCGAAAAAGTGGCCGCCGAATTCGAAAAACTCGGCCTCCTGGCCAAGGTGGAAGACTACGAGAACAGCATCGGCCTCTGTTACCGCTGCAAGGAAATTATCGAGCCGCACATCTCCACCCAGTGGTTCGTCTCCATGCGCCCGCTGGCCGACAAGGCCATCGCCGCCGTGCCCTCCAGAACCCAGTTGTTCCCGGATACCTG
Organism: Deltaproteobacteria bacterium; assembly: GCA_031264465.1. GTDB lineage: Bacteria > Desulfobacterota > Desulfovibrionia > Desulfovibrionales > Desulfovibrionaceae > WRHT01. The sequence goes on from JAISDX010000076.1 coordinate 6,781, forward strand.
GCTCAAGACCTACTACCACTGGCTGGACACCGTGCGCGACTGGTGCGTGAGCCGCCAAATCTGGTGGGGCCACCGCATTCCGGCCTGGACCTGCGGCAACTGCGGCGCGCTGCTGGTGGAAGAGGAAGCGCCGCAACAGTGCGACCAGTGCGGCTGCGCCGAACTCCAGCAAGACCAGGACGTGCTGGACACCTGGTTCTCCTCGGCCCTCTGGCCTTTTTCCACCCTGGGCTGGCCGGAGGAAACGCAGGACCTCAAGACCTTCTACCCCACCAGCGTGCTGGTGACCGGCTTTGACATCCTGTTCTTCTGGGTGGCCCGCATGATGATGCTGGGCTTGCAGTTCATGGACGAGGTGCCCTTCCGCCACGTGTATATCCACGCCCTGGTGCGCGACGCCGACGGGCGCAAGATGTCCAAATCCATCGGCAACGTTATCGACCCGCTGGAAATGATCGGCAAATACGGCACCGACGCCCTGCGCTTCACCCTGACCGCTTTTGCCGCCATGGGGCGCGACATCCGCCTGTCCGAAGAACGCATCGACGGCTACCGCCATTTCGTGAACAAAATCTGGAACGCCTCGCGTTTCGCCCTCATGAACATGCCGGCGGACGGCCAACTCGCCCCGCTGGACCCGGGCCGGGTGGAAGGCATCCACCACCAGTGGATTTTGCACCGTCTGGAGGAAGTAAAAGCCGACACCCTGAAGTCCATCGGCTCGTACCGCTTCAACGATTACGCCCAGGGCCTGTACAAGTTCATCTGGACTGAGCTGTGCGACTGGTACCTGGAACTGATAAAAACCGACATGCAGGCCGGCGGCGAGAAACAGACGGCGGCCCAGTACGTGCTCTGGACCGTGCTGCGCGAAACCCTGGTGCTGCTGCATCCGGTCATGCCCTTTGTCACCGCCGAAGTCTGGGCGGCTTTGCCGACCCCGGACGGCAAACCGGCCACGGATATCGCGCTGGAGCCCTTCCCGGCCGCCCGTCCGGCCTGCCTCAAGGCCGAGGCCGCCGCCCAGATGAGCATGGTGCAGGAGGCCATCGTGGCCGTGCGCACCATCCGGGCCGAGCTGAACATAGCGCCCGCCCTGCGCCTCAAGGCCATCATCAAGCCGCAGGACGACGCGGCCGCTTGCGTTCTGGAAAGCCAGCGCCCGGTCATTGAAGCGCTGGCCCGCCTGGGCGAACTGGTAATCGACGTCCGGGCCGCCGCTCCCAGGCTGGCCGCCAACCAGGTGGCCAGCGGCAACGAAATCATCGTGCCCCTGGAAGGGGCGGTGGATTTTGAAGCGGAAAAGGCCCGGCTGGACAAGGAACTGGTCAAGCTGGAAAAAGAGCTGGCCATGCTGGAAGGCAAGCTGGCCAACCCCAACTACCTGGAAAAAGCCCCGCCCCACCTGGTCGAGCGCGACCGGGCCAGGGTGGATGAGCTTAAGGACGCAGCGCTCAAGCTCAAACAAGTCCGGGCCCGCTTTGCCTGACGGCTGACAATCGCCGGCCCGCCCCCGCGAAAGAGGCGGGCCGTCTTTTGTAAAAGCGATTTTTTGGAGCACCAACGGGCCGGCGGGGGCCGGCCCGACAAACGACAACCTGGGGAGTTATTTAGTGAAGGTATATTTAATCGGGGCCGGCCCGGGCGATCCCGGTCTGCTGACCCTCAAAGGGCGGGACGTGCTCGGTCTGGCCGACGTCATCGTTTACGACTACCTGGCCAACAGCAGTTTCCTGGGCTACGCCAGGCCCGATGCCGAAGCCATCTACGTAGGCAAGAAGGGGAGCGAACACACTCTGCCGCAGGAGGAAATCAACGCCCTGGTAATAGAAAAGGCCCGCGAAGGTAAAATCGTGGCCCGCCTGAAGGGGGGCGACCCTTATATGTTCGGCCGGGGCGGCGAGGAAGCCGAGGCCCTGGCGGCAGCGGGCCTGCCTTTTGAAGTCGTGCCCGGCGTTACCAGCGCCATCGCAGCCACCGCCTACGCCGGCATTCCCGTCACCCACCGCGCCTACGCTTCTTCCGTCATTTTCGCCACCGGGCATGAGCAGCCCGGCAAGCTCGCCTCGGCTCTGGACTGGGCCGCCATGGTCAAGAGCGGCGCCACACTGGTATTTTTCATGGGTATGCAAAACCTGGAGGAAATCTGCTCCAACCTGATGGAAGCGGGCATGTCCGGCCGCATGCCGGCCGCGCTGGTGCGGCACGGCACCACGCCGCACCATGCCAGCCTGGTTTCGACGCTGCGCCATTTGCCGGCCGAGGCCCGCAAGGCCGGCTTTGCCGCGCCGGCCCTGATTATCGTGGGCAAGGTGGTAAAGTTGCACGACCAGTTGAACTGGTTTGAAAAAAAGCCGCTCCTGGGCAAGAACATAGTGGTCACCCGGGCCAGGGAGCAGGCCAGCGATATCGCGGCCCTGCTTACGGAACAGGGCGCCAACGTCATCCAGTTCCCCACCATCAGCATCCGGCCGGTGGAAGATCTGTCGGCGGCGCGCAAAGCCTTGAGCTGCCTGGGCTCCTACAGTTGGGTGGCCTTTGCCTCGGCCAACTCGGTGCGTTTTTTCTGGGACCAGCTCTATGCCCTGGGAGCGGACAGCCGGGCCCTGGCCTCGTGCAAAATCGCCGCCGTGGGCCCCAGCACGGCCCAGGCCCTGAAGCAAATCGGCCTGCGCCCGGATTTCATGCCCGACCGCTACACGGTGGAAAGCGTCGTCCAGGGCCTTTTGGCCATGGGAGTGCGGGACAAGCGCATCCTGATGCCGCGCGCCCGTCTGGCCAAGGACGGCCTGGCGGACCAGTTGCGCGCGGCCGGGGCCAGCGTGGAGGTGTTGTCCATGTACGGCACCGTCCCCAGCGACACGCACCGGGATGAAGTGCTCGAACTCCTGAAGGAAGGGCAGATCAACTGCATCACCTTCGCCTCTTCCTCCACCGTGGATAACTTCATGTCTCTGGTGCCGGGGAGCGAACTGAAAAAATACCCCAATGTCCGCTATGCCTGCATCGGGCCCATTACGGCCAAAACCCTGGAGAAGCACGGCATCAAGTGCGACTTCCAGCCCACCAGCTACACCATTCCGGCCCTGGTGAACATTTTGGTGGAAAAGCTGCCTTTTTAAAACTGGAGCGCTTATGAGCAAGCTGCCGCTGGACGATCTGCTGGTATTTTCCCGCAAAGTCGTGTTGACCGCCATCAACCGCGCTTTGGCGGCCAAACGCCCGGTATTGGCCCTGGACGGCACCGCCGGCAACGGCCTGGATACGGAATTCCTGGCCCGGGCGGTGGAAGAGGAAGGCCGGGTGCTGGCCTTCGACATCCAGGAGGAAGCGCTGGGCCGGACTGAACGGCGCCTGGCCGCCGCCGGCCTGGCCGAAGCGGGCGGCCGGGGTTTGAGCGCGCGGGTCAGGCTGGTCCGCGACGGGCACGAGCGCTTGAAATATTACCTGGAAGCGGGGCAGGAAGTTACCGCGGCCATGTACAACCTGGGCTTTCTTCCGGGCGGCTCGGCCGACCTGGCCACCACCCCCGAAAATACACTGGTCTCATTGCGGGAGCTGGCCGGGGTGACGGCGCCGGGCGGCGTGATCAGCGTCCACTGCTACACCGGGCAGGCCGGCGGCCCGGTCGAGGCGGAAGCGGTGCGCGCCTGGGCGGAAAGCCTGCCCTGGTCCGACTGGCGGGTATTGCGCTACGACTTCTGCAACAAGGCCGTCAATCAGGAAATTTTATATCTGGCCTGCCGCCTGGACGCCTCTTGATCGATATTCTTGACCTGACCTACGCCGAACTGCGCGAGTTCATCAGCGGCGATCTGGCGGAAAAACCCTTCCGGGCCGACCAGGTCTGGCAATGGCTCTGGCAGCGCGGCGTGACAAGCTTTGAGGCGATGAGCAACGTCAGCGGGGAGCTGCGCCGGCACCTGGACGCGGGCTGTTTCATCTTCCGCCCGGAAATGGTGCAACGCTGCGACAGCGTTGACGGCACCATCAAGCTCCTGTTGCGGATGAGCGACGGCGAACTGGTGGAAACCGTGCTCATACCCGGCGAAGCGCGGGCGGGCGAGCGGCGCGTGACCCAGTGCCTGTCCAGCCAGGTGGGCTGCGCCATGGGCTGTACCTTTTGCAGCACCGGCGCCATGGGCTTTACCCGCAACCTCACCCAGTCCGAAATCCTCGGCCAGGTGCTGCTGGGGCGGGAAATCCTGGGCGATACCCGTAAACGCGAGATTTTGCGCAACCTGGTTTTCATGGGCATGGGCGAGCCGCTCCTGAACTACCGCGCAGTGATGCGCAGCCTGGAAACTTTGAGCTCCGAGGCGGGCCTCAATTTTTCGCGCCGCCGCATCACCGTTTCCACCTGCGGGATTGAGCAGGGCCTGCTGGAACTGGGCGAAAGCGGCCTGGCCTATCTGGCCATTTCCCTGCACGCGCCCGACCAGGCCTTGCGCGCCAGGATCATGCCCGGCGCGGCCCGCTGGCCCCTGGAGCAAATGCTGCGCGCCCTGGAAGGCTATTCTCTGGGCGCGCGCGAGCGCATCACTTTTGAATATCTGCTCCTGGGCGGCGTGAACGATGCCCCGGCGCAAGCCTTGGCCCTGGCCCGCATCGCCAACCGCCTGGGCGCCAAGGTCAACCTGATCGCCTACAACCCGGCGGCCGGCTCCCCTTACCGGGCTCCGACCCCGGAACGGCTGCTGGCCTTCGAGCAGGAGCTCTGGAAACACGGCGTCACCGCCATCCTGCGCAAGAGCAAGGGGCAGGACATCGATGCCGCCTGCGGCCAGTTGAAAACGGCCTGCCTGGCCGATAAAGCCTGATGCGGGGCCAGGCCGCTCCCGCTTCGGGCCTGTCCGCCCAAAAGAAAAAATGCCTGGCCCCGTACACGGCCTTTACAAAGCTGCTTTCAGCAAGTAGACTATTCTGCTTGATAAACATGTGCAAGGAGTAACACCATGGCCCACAAGAAGATTGAACGCAAAAAAGAACTCGACCGCAAACGCCACCGCCGCGAGCAGCGCCTGAAACAGCGCGTCCGCGAAGCCAAGGCCGCCAAAAAATCCTGATTCTTCCAGATTCCGTATTTACCGCAAAAAGCTCGCCGTCAGGCACTGCCCGGTTTATTGGAGGCCGTTCGCGGTTTGACAAGTCCCCTGCCGATGATTAATGCATGGGCAGCGCTTGCTGACTTTAAACCCGGCCTGGCTTCCGGCCGGCCATATTGTAATGACGAGGTAGAGGCAAATGCCCATTTACGAGTATTCCTGCGAAAAATGCCGCCATGTTTTTGAAGAATGGGTCAGGCAGATTGACGACAACGTCGAGCAGACCTGCCCGGATTGCGGCGCGCCCGCGCGCCGGATCCTTTCCAACACCTCCTTTGTGCTGAAAGGCGGCGGCTGGTATGTGACCGACTATGGTTACCGCAAAGGCCAGGACGAAGGCCGGCCTGCCGCGTCTTCCGCGCCCGCCGGCGCTGTCGCCCCGGCTGCCGCCGCTTCCCCAAGCCCGGCCGCTTCTTCAAGTCCGGCCGGTTCCGGCGGTTCCGTCGGCGCCGCCGCCTGATGGGCCAAGCGGCCGGACTGTTGGAGTGGGGGGACTCAACCAGGCGCGGCCAAGTCAAGCGCGCCTTAAGGGATATGCCGCATGATTGAACGCTACACCCGGCCGGAAATGGGCGCTTTGTGGACCGAAGCCGCGCGTCTGAACGCCTGGCTGGAAGTTGAACTGGCCGTGTGCGAAGGCTGGCGCAAGCTGGGGAGGATCCCCGAGGAAGCCATGCGCCACATCCGGGCCAGCGCCAAAGTGGACCCGGCCCGGGTGAAGGAAATAGAGGAAGTGACCCGGCATGACGTCATCGCCTTCCTCACCGCCCTGGAAGAGGAAGTGGGTCCCGACTCCCGCTTCATCCACCTGGGCTGCACCTCCTCGGACATAGTGGATACGGCGAACGGCCTGCTGCTTGCCCGGGCCGGGCGCATCATTCTGGACGGCCTGGACGCGCTTCTGGAAAGCCTCAAGGCCCTGTCCTGGCGCGGCAAGGGCATGTTGGCCATGGGCCGCACCCACGGCATCCATGCCGAACCCACCAGCTTCGGCTTGAAAATGGCCAACTTTTACGCCGAATTCACCAGGCACCGCGAGCGCTTCGCCCAGGCGGCGGCAGGCATCGCCTACGGCAAGATTTCCGGGGCGGTGGGCACCTACGCCATGCTTGACCCGCAAGTGGAAGCGCTGGCTCTGGAGATATTGGGGCTGAAGGCCGAGCCTTCCTCCACCCAGATTATTTCACGCGACCGCCACGCCCACTATTTCACCAGCCTGGCCTTGCTCGGCGGCGGCGTGGAGCGCTTGTGCGTGGAACTGCGCCACCTGCAGCGCACGGAAGTGCTGGAAGCGGAAGAAGGCTTCGCCAAAGGGCAAAAGGGCTCTTCGGCCATGCCGCATAAAAAGAACCCCATTTCCGCCGAAAACATGGCCGGGCTCTCGCGCCTCCTGCGCGCCAACGCCCTGGCTTCGCTGGAAAACATGCCGCTCTGGCACGAGCGCGATATCAGCCATTCTTCCGTGGAGCGGGTAATCATGCCCGACTCCACCTGCCTGGCCGACTACATCCTGCACCGCCTGCGCGGCCTTTTGGACAACCTGCGCCTGCTGCCGGAAAACATGCAGCGCAACCTCCAGGCTTCTTACGGACTGTTTTTTTCGCAGCGCGTGCTGCTGGCCCTGGTGGAACGGGCCGGGCTCCCCCGGCAACAGGCTTACGAACTGGTGCAGGCCTGCGCCATGCAAAGCTGGAACGACAAAACCTCTTTCCCGGATCTGGTGCGGGGCAACGCGGCCATATCCTCCCGCCTGGACCGGGACGACCTGGATCGGCTTTTTGACCTCAACTACTACCTGCGCCACGAAGACCTCATTTTCCGGAGAGTTTTCGGCGAAAGGGTTTGACTTATGGACGACACCCTGAACTTGAAAAAGCGGCTGGCCAAAATTTTACTTGAGAAATCCTACCTGGAAGGCGACTTCACCCTCAGTTCCGGCCTGAAAAGCGACTACTACTTCGATTGCCGCCAAACCTCTCTCCACCCGGAAGGCGCCTGGCTGATGGGCCGGATTTTCACCGGCCTGCTCGCCCCCTTGGGCGTGAACGGCCTGGGCGGCATGACCTTGGGGGCCGACCCGATTATCAGCGCCGTGATGCTGGCCGGGCGCGAAGCCGGCTTTAACTGGCCCGGCCTGATCGTGCGTAAGGAAGCCAAAAAGCACGGCACCGGCCGCAACCTGGAAGGCTTGGCCAACTTCAAGGCCGGCTGTGTGGTGGGGATGCTTGAAGATGTTGTCAGCACTGGAGGTTCCGTGCTAAAGGCATGCGAAAGCGTGCGCGCGGCGGGGTTTAAAGTGCGTGACGTCCTGTGCGTGCTGGATCGCGAAATGGGCGGGCGCGAAGCTCTGGCCGAACTGGGGTGTGAACTGCGCGCCATTTTTACCCGGGCCGAACTGGTAAAACTGGCCGCCGCCGGTTAATTTCAAATAACGGCCCAACCGGCCGCGTGTGCCGGGTTTGCCCGGGTTTGCCATGATAACCGCTGGATAATGAATGCTTAGGATAGTCCGTTCACTTGCCGTGTTCTTCGGCGTTCTGGTCATGCTGCCGGCAATGCCGGGTTTGCGGACCGCTTACGCCGACATTGGCGCCGGTATTGACGCCGACGCCGCCCCCTGGCACGCGGAGGTGAGCGATTACGCCAACGCGCCCGCCTTTCTTGTGGCCGTGGACAAGCAGGCCCAGCAACTTACGGCTTTTGAACGGCAAAGCCCGATGCGGGTTTTCGCCGAGTATCCGATTACCTCGGGCAAGGCCACTGGCGACAAGCTGCGCGAAGGCGACCACAAAACGCCGGAAGGGGTGTATTTCGTCACCAGGCATATTACCTCCGGCCTGGATTTTACGCTCTACGGCAAGGAAGCCTACCCGGTCAACTACCCCAACCCGGTGGATCGGCTGCGCAAAAAAACCGGCGGCGGCATTTGGCTGCACGGCAAGGGCATTCCGCTCGCCCCGCGCGACACCCTCGGCTGCGTGGCCATGAACAACGAGGATATCGCCGCCCTGGGCCGGAAGATCGACATCGGCCAGCCGGTGGCCTTTGCCTCCACCTTGTCCGCGCAAAGTGTTCCGAGCGCCGGGCGCTCGGCCGACATCGCCCGGCTGGACGCCTTGGTGCGCGACTGGGCCGAATCCTGGAGCGCCCGCTCCGCCCGCCTGTTCGATTTTTACGACGCCGAGGCCTACACCCTCTCCGGCAGCGGCGATTTTCAAGCCTTCCGGGCGCAAAAGGAAAGGCTGTTCAAAGCTCTGGTCTGGGTCCGGACCTCGGTAAGCGAGGTGCAGATTCTGGAAGGCCCCGGCTACTGGGTTACCTGGTTCAACCAGGACTACCAGGCCTCGAACCTGGCCACCAGCGGCACCCGCCGCCTGTATTGGCAAAAGGACAGCCGGGGAGAATTCCGCATTGTCGGCATGGAGTGGCTGCCCGGGCTCCAAAGCCCCGTCCGGCTGGCTGCGCGCGGCCAGGCGGAACTTCCCGCCGCCGCGCCGGAGCCGGTGCGCCTGGCCGTGCCCGTGCCCGTGGCTGCGGCGGACAAGAAAGCCGTCGAAAAAGCGGCCCCGGACGCGCCAGACGGCAACGGCCTGGCTCAAGACGAAGCCTTGCTAATTTTGGAGCAATGGCGTAGTTCTTGGGAAAGGGGGATTGTTGAAGATTACGCGCGCTTTTATACTCACGACGCCAAGCAGGACGGACGCGGTCTGAAGCAGTTCCTGGCCCGGAAAAAACATTTCTGGTCCACGGCAAAGCCCGGTTCGGTGGTGCTTGAAGACATTACTCTCACCCCCACGCAAAACGGCTGCCGGGCGCGTTTCCTGCAAACCTATACCAACACGGCGGGGTACAGCGACAAAGGCTTTAAAACGCTGATCATGGAGCGCCGTGACGGCATTTTGCGCATTGTCCGCGAAGACTGGACCCCTGTGGAAATCAATGACGAATAAGCCCAAACAATCATATAGCATCCTGCTCATGCGGGACGACAACACCGTTTCGACCTTCAGGGTGCGCACTTTTTGGTTCAAGGCTCTGCTGGTGTTTTTTTTGCTGATCCTGGCGGTATGCGGCCTTGGCTCCTACGGCGCCGTGTACTACAAGGGCAAATACGACGCCATGCTGCAAAAGAACGACCGTCTCCAGTTTGAACTGAGCGAGACCAAGGTGCGCTTGCAGGACCGGACGAACATGTCCATCCTGCCCAGCGGCGCTCCGGGCCAGGAAGGCGGCGCCTACGCCTCCAACAATATCCGCCCGGTAACGCCCGGCGCCGAAGCCGGCACCGCCACCAGCTCCATCGAAACCCTCAGCGCCGGGCGCAACCCCGGCCAAGGCGCGCCCGGCACCCTGCCGGACGCTCAGGAATGGCAAAACCTGCTCGGGCCGGACGCCCAGGCGCTTTCGACCGGCGCTACGCCGGCGGCCGTCAATCCTGAGGATATGGAAGCCCACGCCATCCGCGTTTCCAACGTGTCCATTTCTTTCGAGGCCGGCAACCGGGCCCGGGTGATTTTTGACATCGCCAACCAGCCGCAAAAAGAAACGCTGTCCGGCGGCTGCGCCATTTTCGCCATTACCCGGCAGGGCGGCCAGGTGGAACTGGAAACCGTGGTGCGTAACTCTTTGAGCTTCCGCATCCGGATGTTCCGTAAAATGTCGGCTACGCTCAAGATGCCGGAAGGCCTGGCCCGCGACGAGATCGTCAACCTGCGCTTTGTGGTTCAGGTGTCCGGCTTGCCGGATTATGTAAAGGCGTTCCCGGTAACAGACTGAATCAGTTATCAATAATGATTGAGTTATGACCAACATCACCCCTTTTGAAGGCCGTAAAATCCAGACCGCCTGGGCTGAAGCCGGGGAAACTTGGTTATTTTCCGTGGTTGATGCCGTAGGCGCCCTGACAGATAGCCCCAATCCAACGGATTATCTCAAAAAATGCGGAAGCGGGACACTTTGCTCGGCAGCTACATAGGGACAAATTGTCCCCAGGTAGAAATGCCGAGACATCATTTCAATTTATCAGTACTTCCCCCTCAATGGAAAAAGAAGTTCGGCAGCGCCATCAATGGGTGAGACTTTACGAAGAATCCAGAGACGCCGGGCTGGTATGTCGGCGCTGTGGTATTTCACGCCCGACTTTGCGTAAATGGTGGATACGATATCAGGCACAGGGGCTTGATGGCTTGAGGAG
>JAISDX010000100.1 GCA_031264465.1 Deltaproteobacteria bacterium
GCGTCCACGTCCACTTCGGTGGCGTTTTCCAGGAACTTGTCGATGAGAATGGGATGCTCGGGCCGGGCGTCGCCCAGGGTTTGCGCAAAGTAATCGGCAAGTTGCTCATCGTCGTAAGCCACCACCATGGAGCGGCCGCCCAGCACATAGGAGGGGCGCACCACCACCGGGTAACCGATGCGCGCGGCCGCGTCCCGGGCTTCCGCCAGCGTCATGGCGGTGTCGTTGGCGGGCTGGCGCAGGCGCAGCTTTTCCAGCAGGGCCTGGAAGCGCTCGCGGTCTTCGGCCCGGTCGATGGCGTCCGGGGTGGTGCCCACAATGGGCACGCCGGCCCGCATCAGCGGCACGGCCAGGTTGAGCGGGGTCTGCCCGCCGAACTGCACGATCACCCCGTCCGGCTTTTCGTATTCCACAATGTTCATGACGTCTTCAAAGGTGAGCGGTTCAAAATAGAGACGGTCCGAGGTGTCGTAGTCGGTGGACACGGTTTCCGGGTTGGAGTTCACCATGATGGACTCGACGCCCATCTCCTGGAGCGCGTAGGCGGCGTGGGTGCAACAGTAGTCGAACTCGATGCCCTGCCCGATGCGGTTGGGGCCGCCGCCCAGGATAATGATTTTCTTCTGGTTCGTGGGCTGGAATTGGTCCGGCAGGGCGGCCAGGCCTTGCTTGTTACTGGAGTAAAAATAGGGGTGCACTTTCGCCCCGCTGCCGGTGGCCGGCACCACGGCCCGGTAGTCGGGACGCAGGTCCAGGCTCCGGCACAGGCGGCGTACCGCGCTTTCAGGCTGCTTCCACATTTCCGCAAGCTGCCGGTCGGAAAAACCGGCTTCCTTGGCCGCTTGCAGGAGCGGTTTGAGTTCCGGGTTGCAGGGGTCCATGGAGTTGCCCAGGGCAAAGTCGCGCAGTTTGTCTTCCAACTCGACCAGTTCGCGCACCTCCCTGAGGAACCAGTAATCGATGGCCGAGGCCGCGTAAATTTCCTCGTCGCTCAGGCCGGCCCGCACGGCCCAGCGCAGGTAGAAAACGCGGCGGGAGTTGGGGATGCGGAGCTTGGCCAGAATTTCCTCGCGCTCCGGCAGGGCGGCGCGAAAGTCGACGCCCAGGCCGAACGCCCCGATTTCCATGGCGCGCAAACCCTTCTGGAAAGCTTCCTTAAAGCTCTTGCCCAGGGCCATGACCTCGCCCACGCTCTTCATGGCCGTGGTCAGTTCGTCCTTGGCGCCGGGGAATTTTTCAAAGGTGAAGCGCGGCGCTTTGACCACGATATAGTCGATGTTGGGATCGTATTCCGTGAGAGTTTTCCGGCCGCGTCCCGCCTGGGCGGTGTTGGCCAGTTCGTCCAGGGTGTAGCCCACGGCCAGCCTGGCCGAAACCGCGGCAATGGGAAAGCCGGTGGCCTTGGAGGCCAGGGCCGAGGAGCGCGAAACGCGCGGGTTCATTTCAATGACCACCAGCTCGCCGGTGGTCGGGTGCTGGGCGAACTGGATGTTGGCGCCGCCGCCCTTCATGCCGATGGCCCGGATAATTTCCCTGGAAGCCGCGAACAGCCGCTCCAGGTCCGCCTGTGAAAGCGACATGGCCGGAGCGATGGCGATGGAGTCGCCGGTATGCACGCCCATGGGGTCGAAGTTTTCGATGCTGCACACGATGATGCAGTTGTCTTTGGCGTCGCGGATAATTTCAATCTCCAGCTCTTTCCAGCCCAGCACCGACTGCTCGACAAGAAGCTCGCTGCGCATGCTGGCGGCCAGGCCCTGCGCGGCCATGCTCTCCAGGTCTTCGGCGTTGTAGGCCACGCCGCCGCCGGCCCCGCCCAGGGTGAAGGCCGGGCGCAGGATAAGCGGGAAAGTGACGTCACCGCCCAGGCGGCGCACCTCGTCCAGGTTGCGCACAATGGCCGAGGCCGGCATTTTCATGCCGATGCCGTTAATAACGCTGCGGAAAAGTTCGCGGCTTTCCGCCTTGGCGATAACTTCGGCATCGGCGCCCAAAAGCTCGATGCCGTATTTTTGCAGCACGCCGCGCTCGGCCAGGGACAGAGACAGATTCAGTCCGGTCTGGCCGCCCAGAGTGGGCAAAATGGCGTCGGGCCGCTCTTTGGCGATGATGGCCTCGACATGCTCCAGGCTGAGCGGTTCAACGTAGGTTTTGTCGGCCAGGCCGGGGTCGGTCATGATCGTGGCCGGGTTGGAGTTCACCAGCACCACTTCGTACCCCTCCTCCTTGAGGGCCTTTACAGCCTGGGTGCCGGAGTAGTCAAACTCGCAGGCCTGCCCGATGACGATGGGGCCCGAGCCTATGACCATGATGCGTTTCAAGTCGGTTCTTTTCGGCATTGCTCTTGTCCGTTTGGTTAAAGGCTGAAAGATAAAATTCCGCGCGGAGCGCGCAAAAAAAGGCACAGCGCCTGCGGGCTGTACCTTGAAAGTTCACGGTTTTGGGCATTCGACCCAACAAGCGTCTACTTATAAATGGAGTTGGAGCCAATGGCAAGCGTTGTTTTTCACTTGCCGCGCAGGCAAGCCTGACCGGAGCGAAGCACCCGTCAACCAACAGCGGCGTCATTTTTTGCAGACAACTACCCGGGCCGGCCTGAGCAAACGTTCGTGCAGCTTGTAACCCTTGTTCAAAATGTGGCAAATTGCGCCGTCGTCCACATCCGGACTCGCGCTCATCCCCAAGGCTTCGTGAAAAGCCGGGTCAAATGCTTCCCCCACCTGGCCCACCACTTCCAGGCCGTGCTTTTTCAAAGCGTCCAGCATGAGCTTCCTGGTCATTTCCACCCCGACCAGAAGGTCTTTGCAGGCCTCCTGCCCCCTGGCGTGTTCCAGAGCTAGGTCCAAGTTGTCCAAAGCCGGCAAGATATCCGACAAAACATTGGAAGCGGCGAATTTTATTGCCTCTTCTTTTTCTTTCACCAGTCTTTTGCGCATGTTGTCCACTTCCGCCAGGGCCCGGAGCCGCACGTCCTCGGCTTCTTTCCCCTGCGGGCAGGACGGGCAGATTCTTTCCCGGGCCAGGCCTTGCAGGTCGGCGTCGGAAAGCTCCGCCGGCGGAGCGGCTTCGTCGGCCGCCGGCGGCTCGCCGCTTTCGGCGGACTCCCGCTCTTTCAGATTGTCCAAAATATCGTCAGGGTTGAATTCTTTATTAAACCCGTAAGGATTTCTTCTGCTCATCAAACATCCCTCCAGCAAACCGCATTTTAAATCGTAACGCCTTAACTATAACAACTGTTCGGATTTTGTTAAGGGCGATCCGGGCCTGCTTCCTTTATTCCTTGGTCTGGAGAAAACATATCACAAAATCACCCTATTATGAATACTCTCGCCCTTTGATAAACATACTGGCAATATTTATTGCCATTTTTTATAAAAACTGGTAAAAATTATTACCGATTTACCGAATAAACATCCCAAATGGTGGCCACATGCTTGAACAACTTAAAAGTATTATCCTGGACTTTCAGGAGATCCCGCTTCATCCGGGCATTCCCCGCCGGCTCAAGGTACAGCCGGTTCCCGGCAAGGCCTCTATCTGTATCGGCGTCCGCAGGAGCGGCAAATCAACCTACCTGCACCAAAGAATGCAGCAGCTTGTGGAGGCTGGCGTCGCGCGTCAGAATATCCTTTATCTCAATTTTTTTGACGACCGGCTCAGCCAACTGGCGGAGTCGGGTCTTGGGCCGGTGCTGGAGGCCTACTTCTCCATTTTCCCTGAAAAGAAAGGCATGGAAAAGGTCTACTGCTTTTTTGACGAAATTCAAGCCATCCCGAACTGGGAGCCGTTCATGGACAGGTTGTTGCGCACGGAGAACTGCGCGGTCTGGCTCACCGGCTCTTCCGCCAGAATGCTCTCAAAAGAAATGGCCACGCAGATGCGCGGACGAGCGCTTTCCTGGGAGGTCTTCCCCTTTTCTTTCCAGGAGTTTCTTGATTCCAGAGGGCTGAAGCCCGAGGGAGCGTTATCGACCAAAAAGCGGCTGCTAGCGCAAAAAGCTTTTGACGAGTTCTGGGAGCGCGGCGGCTTTCCTGAAACCATAAACCTTCCGGAAGCGCTGCGCATAAAAATCCATCAGGAATACTTCCACGCTGTTTTGTTCCGCGACCTTGTGGAGCGCCATGACATTCCGCACCCCCGCGCCGTGTCTGACCTGGCCCGCCAGCTTATGGACAATGCCGCTTCCCTGTACACCATCAACAGTCTTACCGGCACGCTGAAATCGCGTGGCCATAAAGCCCCCAAAAGCGCGGTATCCGACTATCTGGAGTGGTTTGAGGACGCTTATTTCCTGTTTACCGTGAAGAAATACGACGCGTCGCTGAACAAATCCAACGCCAGCCCAAAAAAAATTTATTGCGTCGACCATGCCATGATCACCTCCGTTGCCTCCGGCATACTGGTCAACTCGGGCCACTTGCTGGAAAACCTCGTCTTCAATGCCCTGCGCCGCGCATCACCGCAAATTTATTACTATAAAACCAGGAACAACAAAGAAGTGGACTTCTTGATTCTCCACGAGCGCGGCGAGCGGCAATTGATTCAGGTCTGCGAAACCCTGGCGGATCCCAAAACCAGAAAGCGCGAGCTCGACGCCCTGGCAGAAGCCATGCGCGAACTGGAGCTGAAAAACGGCCTGATTGTAACCCGCCATGAGGAAGGGAAAGTCAGCCTTGATGCCGGAACGGTGGAAATTGTGCCCGCGTGGAGGTTCTGCCTGCTACCGTGACGGGGGCTGGCGCCGGCCGCGCCAGGCCCGTCTAAGCGCTGCCGTCCAGCCTTGCCTTGCAGCCGCGCGCATTGAGGTATTCCTTGAGCTCCCGGATGCTGTATTCGCCGTAATGCACGATGGAGGCGACAAGCGCCGCCCCGGCCCGCCCCTCGGTCAAGGCCGCGTACAGGTGCTCCGGCTTGCCGGCCCCGCCGGAGGCAATTACCGGCAGGCGCACATTCGTGGCGATCAGCCGGGTGAGCGTGAGCTCGTACCCTTCCCTGGTGCCGTCGGCATCAATGGAGTTCAGGCAAATCTCGCCGGCGCCCAGTTCCACGGCCCGCCTGGCCCAAGCCAAGGCGTCCAGGCCCATGGGGCGGCGCCCGCCCTGAATAACTATTTCATAACCGGAAGGAATGGCCTCGCTCACCGGCACGCGCCTGACGTCCATGCCCAGCACGACGGCCTGGGAACCGAAATCCTCGGCCCCGGCGCTGATCAGCGCCGGGTTGAGCACGGCCGGCGAGTTGAGGGAAACTTTCTCCGCCCCGGCGTTGAGCACGTCGCGCATGTCCTTTACGCTGGAAATACCGCCGCCCACGCTGAAAGGAATGGCAATGCGGCTGGCCACTTTCTCCACCACGTCCAAAAAGATGCCGCGCTCTTCGGCCGAAGCCGTGATGTCGTAAAACACGATTTCGTCAGCCCCTTCGTCGTAATAACGGGCCGCGCTTTCCACCGGGTCGCCGATATCCCGGTTGTCTGCAAACCTGACGCCCTTGGTAAGCCGGCCGGCCCGCACGTCCAGGCAGGGGATTATTCTTTTGCTGAGCATGGCGCTTACTCGCGGTTAGATCTACAAACTGTTGCAATAGCTACAAAAATTCGCCAGAAGGCGCAAACCGGCCGGGCCGCTCTTCTCCACGTGGAACTGGGTGGCCCAAAGGTTTTGCCGCCCCAGCACCGAGCAAAAGCTCTTGCCGTAATAGGTGGTGGCCAGCACGCATTCCGGGGCCGGTTCCGGGTAATAGCCGTGCACGAAGTAAAACTCGGCGTCCTGCGCTATGCCTTCAAAGAGCAGGCAGTCCTTTTCCTGGTGCACCGCGTTCCAGCCAATGTGCGGGATCCTGATGGGGCGTCCGTCCTCTTCCTTGAGGCTGGCCTCGAACAGACGGGTCTTGCCGGGCAGGATGCCCAAAGTTTGAGTGGCGTTTTCCTCACTGTAGTCCAGCAGTACCTGGCAGCCCACGCAAACGCCGAGCAGAGGGCGGTTTTGCGCCACCCAGCCGCGCAAAAACACATCCAGGCCGGTTTTGCGCAGTTGCCCCATGGCCTGCCCGGCCGCGCCCACGCCGGGGAAAATCAGCCCGTCGGCCCTGCCGATCACGCCCGCGTCGGCGGTGATTACGGCCTCGATATTCTGGAAGGCCAGCGCCCGCTTTACGCTGGTCTGGTTGCCGGATTCGTAGTCGAGAATTGCAATCATGTCATTCCATCCAGTGCTTGCGTTATTTTGCGTCCTTGCGCCGGAACACCAGGCTGCGCTGCTCGTCCTTGAGAATCAGCCGGTCTTTCTGGCTCACGTCCAGCAGATAGGAGTGATCCTTTACGCCGCTTACGCTACAGCGGTACACCCGGCCTTCGTAGGAAAGAAATTTGAAAACCTTGGCCGCGCTGGCGCCGTCAGCCCAAACCAGGAGCATTTTCCCGGTTTTGGCGTTCAGGATCATGGTCAGGTGCTCCAGGTCCGCCGGAGCGTCGCTGGGCAGGCGAGAAATTTTATTGGTGGCCGCCAGATCCGTCTGCCAGACCCCGTCAACGGGATGGGGGGGATGGGGAGGACGGGCGGGCTGAGCCGGCTGAGCGCTCTTGGGCGCCCCGGCCTTGTACTGCGCCGCCCTGGCCCCGGCCTGCGCCGAGGGCGCGCAGAGCAAAAGCAGCACGGCCAGCAGGCCAAGGCACAGCGGTTTGGAGATTTTTTTCATGTTCCTGCTCCTGAAGAGAGGCACGATTAAAGCAGAAAGCCGCCCTCCAGGCAATAGTAATACAAGCGGAATAGTATACGGCGGAACGGAGCGCTCAGGCCAGAACGTGCTCGGCCACTATTTTCACGCCAATGCCCATAAGCACCAGGCCGCCGATGATATTGGCCTTGCCGGAAAGGTCCGGCCCAATCCTGATCACCACCCGGCCCAGGTGCATGCCCAAGGCCGTCACTCCAAAGCAGACCAGGCCGATGACCACGGCCGGGCGCCAAATGTCAATGGAGAGCACGGCCAGGGAAATACCCACGGCCAGGGCGTCTATGCTGGTAGCCAGGGCCAGCAGCAGCAGCGTGACGCCCCTGGTCGGGTCGGAGCAGTCTTGCTCTGCCTCTTTTTTCGCCCCAAAGCCTTCGCGCAGCATGCGCACCCCCACAAAAGCCAGCAGCCCGAAGGCCACCCAGTGGTCAAAGGCCTCGATATAAGCGCGCACGCTCAGCCCCAGAAACCAACCGGCAACCGGCATGGCGAACTGGAACACCCCAAAGGCCAGTGCCATGCGCAAAGTCTGCCCCAGGGTGCAGCGCAGCCGCACCCCGGAGGCCACGGCCACGGCAAAAGCGTCCATGGCCAGGGCCAGAGCCAGGGCCAAAAGTCCGATTATCCCCATTTCATGCCTCAAAACCGAAAGCTCTTTCGCGTTGCCGGTTCAGTCTCCTCGTTGACCATAACACTCTGTGGCCGCGATTTCACGCTCCGTCAAGACTTTCAAGCCCGGCCCGCTGTGCACAAAGCGGTATCGGCCTTTTGCAAGGCCCGGGCATAGCGGTCGTTTTCGCTGAAAATGCAGCCGCAGTACTGCTGGCGGTAAACGCCCCATTCCTTTGAAACCTCTATGCCCCGCTGCCAGTCGGGGCGAAAGTCGCGGTACAGGAATAACGGCCCGCCCGCTCCGGCATGCTTTTGGGCCAGCGCCCGCCCCAGAGCCGCAATTTCATCATGCCGCTGCCGCCGGGAATAAAGGAGAGAGCTCGTGACCGCATCAAAACCCTCGCGCTCCGCCAGGGCAAAAGTTCTGCCCAGGCGCCCGCTCCAGCATAGCGGGCAACGCTCCCGCGCGTTCAGACCCGCGCCCGAAGCTGTAATCCGCCCAAGCCAGGCGGCGGTGTCATAGTCGCCGTCTTCCAGCGCCCAGTGCATCCTGAGGCCGTACTTTTCCGCCACTGCGGCCGCGCCCTCCCGGCGCCGCAAGTACTCGGCAAGCGGGTGGATATTGGGATTATAAAAAAAGCCCTCCACTTCACACCCCTCGTCCAGCAGACGCCGGACGGGCATGATGGCGCAGGGGCCGCAGCAGATATGCAGCAGCACGCGCATCAGCGCCCTCCTTCATCCGCCGAATCAAGCGGACGGTCCAGGACGCGGCAGTTCAAGGCTTCGGCCAAGTGCCCGACCCGGACGTCCGCCTCGCCTTCCAGGTCGGCGATGCTGCGGGCCACCCGCAATATTCTGGAGTGGGCGCGGGCCGAAAAACCCAGGCGGCGCATGGCCTGTTCCAGAAAATCCTGCCCGGCCCGGTCCAGGTGCCGCAGCGAGCAATGCTCCTCCAGGAGCCGCCCGTCCAGGTCGGCGTTGCAGCGGCAGCCGGTGCCGGCATAGCGGGCGGCCTGCCGGACGCGGGCCGCCAGCACCCGTTCGCGCATGGCCGCAGAACCGTCCAGACCGGACGGACCGGACAGACGGGACGGGCGGCTCTCCCGCTCCTCGCTTTGTGACAAAAAGTCGCTGTACGACACGGCCGGCACTTCCAGGTGCAGATCAAAACGATCCAGGAGCGGCCCGGAAAGCTTGCCCCGGTAACGCCGCACCGCGGCCGGGCTACAGGTGCAAGGCCGCCCGGCCGTTTCGTCCGGCCGGTTCCCCGCTCCGCCGCTGCCGTAATAGCCGCAGGGGCACGGGTTCATGGCCGCCACCAACATGAAGTTTGCCGGGTAATCAACACTCTGCGCCGCCCGGGAAAGGGTGATCTGCCCGGCTTCCAGCGGCTGGCGCAGTATTTCCAGCGAGTGTTTCTGGAATTCCGGCAACTCGTCCAAAAAAAGCACGCCCCGATGCGCCAGGGAAATTTCGCCCGGCTTGGGGTAGCCGGTGCCGCCAACCAGCCCGGCGTAGGAAGTGGTATGGTGCGGCGCTCGAAAGGGGCGCTGCGCCACCAAGGCCTGGCCGGACTTGAGCTGGCCGGCCACGCTGTAAATCTTGGTCACTTCCAGGGCTTCCTCAAAGTCCAGGGGCGGCATGATGCCGGGCAGACGCCGGGCCAGCATGGTTTTGCCGCTGCCCGGCGGCCCCACCAGCAAAATATTGTGACCGCCCGCCGCCGCTATTTCCATGGCCCGCTTGGCGTGCGCCTGGCCCTTGACCTCGGCGTAATCCAGCGGGAAGGCGAGCAGGCTCTCCGCCAGCTCATTCCGCTCCGGCGCTCCGGCCAAAAGCCGCCCCGCCGCTCCGTCCGCGCCCTGCAAAAGCTCCAGCGCGTCGGCCAGCGCCGCCACCCCGTACACGGGCAAACCTTCGACCAAAGCCGCTTCCGCGGCGTTGCCCCGGGGCACGATCAGCCCGCCGGCCCCGGCTTCTTTGGCCAGCAGCGCCACCGGCAGCACGCCGGGTATGGGCCGCACCTCGCCATTCAGGGAAAGCTCGCCCAGACAGTAAAAGCCCGTCAGAACTTCCGGGTTCAATTTTCCGGTAGCCGCCAAAAGAGCCAGGGCCAGCGGCAGGTCGTAAGCCGAACCGGCCTTGCGGCAGTCAGCCGGAGCCAGGTTCACCGTCACCCGCCCGGTCGGCACGGCGCAGCCGCAGTTGCGCAGGGCCGTGAACACCCGACTGCCCGCCTCGCGTACCGCGCCTTCGGCCAGGCCCACCATGTTGAAGGCCGGCAGTCCGGCCCGGCTGAAGTCCACCTCCAGCCGCACCTCGAAAGCGTCAACGCCGTGCAAAGCAGCGCAGGATATTTTAGCGATCATCTGGATTGTGCCTCCGGCGGCCGGAGATGGGCTCCGCCCCTCTCCGGACTCTCCCCGCCAGGGGGCGTGAGCCCCCTGGACCCCGCACAAGGGTCAATGGAGGTTGAGGGAAGTTGAACCGGCCTACTCAATCAGCATGCCGATACGATCCCAGCGCGGGCCGTCGTCCGGGTAGCCGGAGCTGCCGGAAGCGTCCCGGCTGCCGTCGCCCCACGACCAGTACATGCGCCAGGCCTTGCCGCGAATGTTCTCGCGCGGCACAAAGCCCCAGTCGCGGGAATCCACCGAATTGTCGCGGTTGTCGCCCATGCAGAAATAATGGCCGGCCGGCACGGTTATCGGCGCGAAATCGTCATACCTGGTGCGGTAGCCCAAAAGGCGCGCATAGGGCTCGTAAACGCGCTCGCCGTTGCGGTACAACACCTTGTTGCGCATTTCCAGCTTGTCGCCGGGGATGCCGATAACGCGCTTGATGTAATCTTTGTCCGGCTCCACCGGATAGGCGAACACGATAATGTCGCCCCGTTCCGGGTCGCCCACGTCGATGATCACCTTGTTGGTAAAAGGGATTTTAATACCGTACAGGAACTTGTTCACCAGCAGCCGGTCACCCACTAAAAGCGTATTGAGCATGGAGCCGGAGGGGATCTGATAGGCCTGCACGATAAAAGCCCTGATGAACAGAGCCAGCAGCACCGCCACGATAATGGCGCTCAACATTTCGCGCCAGGCCGGTTTTTTAGTCATTATATAGCGCCTCTTTTAAAACTATTTTATTCTTCGCCAACTTTGAGAGCCGCCAGGAAAGCCTCCTGGGGCAATTCCACGTTGCCCATGCGCTTCATGCGCTTCTTGCCCTCTTTCTGCTTTTCCAGAAGCTTGCGCTTTCTGGTAATGTCGCCGCCGTAACACTTGGCGGTGACGTTCTTGCCCATGGGCGCGTTGCGCTCCATGGCAATGACCTTAGTGCCGATGGCGGCCTGAATCTTGACCTCGAAGAGCTGGCGCGGGATGGTGCGTTTGAGCTTGAGCGCCAGAGCCCGCCCCTGCTGGTAGGCCTTGTCGCGGTGCAGGATGGTGGCCAGGGCGTCCACCGGGTCGCCGTTGATCATGATGTCCAACCGCACCAGGCTGCTCTCGCGGTAGTCGATGAATTCGTACTCCATGGAAGCGTAGCCCCGGGTGCCGGACTTCAGCCGGTCAAAAAAGTCGTAGACGATTTCGGCGAAGGGCAGTTCGTAAGTGATGATCACCCGGCTCGCGGTCAGGTAGCGCATGTCCTTCTGCAGGCCGCGCTTTTCCTCGCACAGTTTGAACACGTTGCCAACGTATTCGTGCGGCACGTGAATATCCGTGCGCACGTAAGGCTCGTAAAAAGAGGCGATGTTGCCGGGGTCGGGCAGGCGGGCCGGGTTGTCCACCATGATCGTTTCGCCCTTGGTGGTAAGCACCTTGTAAACCACTGACGGCGCGGTGGCGATGAGCTCCACCTGGAACTCGCGCTCCAGCCGCTCCTGGATGATCTCCATGTGCAAAAGCCCCAGAAAGCCGCAGCGAAAGCCGAATCCCAGCGCCTGCGAAGTTTCGGCTTCATAGGTGAAGGCGGCGTCGTTGAGCTGGAGCTTTTCCAGGGCGAACTTGAGTTGTTCGTAGTCGGCGTTGTCGGTGGGGTAAAGCCCGCAGAACACCATGGGCTTCACTTCCTTGAAGCCGTGAATGGGCTCGGTGGCCGGACGCCGGGCCAGGGTAACGGTGTCGCCCACCTTGGCGTCGCCCAGTTCCTTGATGCCGGCGCACAAAAACCCCACTTCGCCGGCGGCCAGTTCGTCGATATCCACCGCCTCCGGCGAAAAAGCGCCCAGGCGCAGCACTTCGTATTCCACGCCGGTGGAAAAGAGGCGAATCAGGTCGCCCTTTTTCACGCTGCCGTCCATAATCCGGAACAGCACGATAACCCCCTGGTAGGCATCGTACCAGGAGTCGAAAATCAGGGCCTTGAGCGGCGCGTCCGGGTCGCCCGCAGGCGCGGGCAGGCGTTTGATGATGCCTTCGATCACCGCTTCCACGCCCAAACCGGTCTTG
The DNA here is from genome assembly GCA_031264465.1 of Deltaproteobacteria bacterium. Taxonomy (GTDB): domain Bacteria; phylum Desulfobacterota; class Desulfovibrionia; order Desulfovibrionales; family Desulfovibrionaceae; genus WRHT01. The sequence continues at coordinate 11,799 of JAISDX010000100.1, forward strand.
GCGCTCACGGCCAGGGCCTCGGAGCAGTCCAGGCCGATGCCTTCCTCAATTTCCGCCTTGACCCGCTCCGGGTCGGAACTGGGCAGGTCAATTTTGTTCAGGACCGGGATGATTTCCAGGTTGTTGTCCAGAGCCAGGTAAACGTTGGCCAGGGTTTGCGCCTCCACCCCCTGCGAAGCGTCCACCACCAGGAGCGCGCCTTCGCAGGCCGCCAGCGAACGCGAAACTTCATAGTTGAAATCCACGTGGCCGGGCGTGTCTATAAGGTTGAGGATGTAGTTCCGCCCGTCGGCGGCCTGGTAGGGGATGCGCACGGTCTGCGCCTTGATGGTGATGCCGCGCTCGCGCTCCAGGTCCATACGGTCCAGGTATTGCTCACGTTTGTCCCGCCCGGCCACCAGGCCGGTGACCTCGAGAATGCGGTCGGCCAGAGTGGATTTACCGTGGTCGATATGCGCGATGATGCTGAAATTTCTGATATTTTGCTGGCGGCTCATCTAAAATCCGTGAAAAAATAGTAAAACTCGTGAAACAGGCAAGGCTTGTTTGCCATAACGAACCGCAAAAAGCAAATTGAAAGGAGGAAGAGGCCCGGAGGAAGCGGACCAAGCGAAGCCGGTGATCAGATCCGGCCCGGCCGATTCGCTTCCTCCGGCTCTTGATCAGGCTTCTTCAATGGTGATGGCGGCCGCCGGGCAGACTTCCGCGCAGGCTTCGCAGCCGATGCAGTCTTCGGCCTTAACCGGCACTGATTTGTTGTTCCGCAATTCGTAAACGGAAACCGGGCACACATCCGCGCATTCGCCGCAGCCGGTGCATTTTTCCTTGTCGACAAGCACATTATAAGCCATGTTTCTCTCCTTGGTTGTCTCCTCGCCGCGCCCGCCTCGTATTCAGCGGGCGCGCTCCCATGCAAGTTGATAAAACCGCCCGCGCCCGGCGTCAATGGCAAGAGCCGGGAAAGGCGGCCCAATAATCGCCAGGCCAATTCCCGGTCAAATTCCGGGTTGAACCCCCCGCTTCAATGCAGTAAACTGCGCAAGCCCGGCAGGGCTTGTAAACTGAAATTTATCCGAGGTAATCATGTCCAACCGCTCCCAGACCGCCTGGCCGGATCTTCCATACGCCGCAACTGCCGCCGCACCGCCCGAAACCGACCTGGAAGCCGGTTTTGCCGCCCGCTGCCGCGCCATTGAGCCGGTATTCGCCTCGCCCCGGCTCCAGGCCGCAAACTGGCAAGCCCTGGGGCAAAGGCATATCGACAACCTGACCAAGCCTCTGGGGAGCTTGGGGCGGCTGGAGGAAACCGCCCTGCGCCTCTTCTGCATCGAAGCTCTCAGGAATGGAGAGCCGCCGCGAAAACTGAGCGTCGACCCGGGCCTGCTCTTCACCGTGGCCGCCGACCACGGCGTGACCACCCAGGGGGTGAGCCCGCACTCGCCGGACGTGACCCGCCAAATGCTTTTGAACTTCCTGAACGGCGGGGCCGGGGTAAACGCGCTCTGCCGTAACGCCGCCCTGGATTTCATGGCCGTGGACGCCGGCGTGCTGGGCGCCGACTTTCCCCCGCACCCGGCCCTGATTCGGGCCAAGCTGGCCCAGGGCAGCGCCGACTTCAGCCAAGGCCCGGCCATGAGCCGCCACGAATGCCTGCGCGCCCTCAGCCTGGGCCTGGACCTGGCCGGCATTGCCGCCGCCCGGGGTTACCGCTGCCTGGCCGCCGGCGAGATGGGCATCGGCAACACCACCCCCTCCAGCGCCCTGTACTGCGCCTGGCTGGGCATCAAGCCGGAGGACAGCGTCGGCACCGGCGCGGGGCTGGACCCCGGCCTGCTCGCGCACAAGGCCGCCGTGGTGCGCCGGGCTTTGGAAGTAAACGCCGGCGCGCGGCAAAGCAGCGACCCGGTCGCCGTGCTGGCCGCCCTGGGCGGGCTGGAAATAGCGGTCATGTCCGGCATCATGCTGGGCGCGGCCACCTTGAAGCTCCCCCTGCTCATTGACGGCTTCATTGCCGGCGCGGCCTTCATCGCGGCCTGGAACATCGCCCCCGCTCTGCCCGATTACTGCTTTTTCGCGCATTGCTCGGCCGAAGGGGCGCACCGCCAGGCGCTAAAGCTCATTGGCCGGCAGCCCCTGCTGGACCTGGGCCTGCGTCTGGGCGAAGGGAGCGGCGCGGCCCTGGCCATGTGCATCGTGCGCGGCGCCGTGCACATGTTCAACGACATGGCCAGCTTCGAGCAGGCCGGCGTGAACTCCGTTTTATAGCCCCGCCCTGAGGTCAAGGGAAAAAAGGAACTGTCAGAAGGAGCTTGATTTATCCCGCAAGACTGGTTATCCTAAATTAAGTCATAATTTTTCCCTATGGAGGGCATATGCAATTACATTCAGACATCAAGCCGATTTCCTGGATCAAGAGCAATGCCAAGCAAATGGTGGAATCCGTCGCGGAAACCGGCAACCCTATGGTCATAACGCAGAACGGCGAAGCGAAAGCCGTGGTGATGAATGTTCGGGAATACGACCAGATGCGGCAAAGCCTTGCACTTTTGCGCCTGCTTGCGGATAGCTCCGCTGATGTGGCAGCCGGCAAGCTTCGTAATTCAAGCGACGTTTTTGCCGATATTCGTCGGATGATCGCGGAGAAACGCAATGAGCGCGGGTAAAGCGTCCTGGCGGGTTGCGTTCACCTTACGCGCCGAAGAAGATATAAAGGATATTGTATCTTTTATTGCGGACAGGGACGGGACGGGCAGCGCGGAAACGCTCTTGAACGGGTTTATCCAGTCGCGGGACGGCTTGCGCGATCTTCCCGACCGAGGACGCATCCCCCCTGAACTGAAAAAGGTCAATATCCTTTCGTACCGTGAAATCCAGGTACCGCCGTACCGGATAGTTTACCAGGCCAGCCAGGCTGCCCGTGAAGTGCATATCCATGTGGTGGCGGATGGACGGCGCAACTTTACCGAACTTTTGCAAGAACGGCTGCTGAATATTCCTCCCGACGCAAGCGCCAGGCAATAACCGCGGGGACTTGAGAATTCGCTGCATTGGGTGATGGACATATTTCGCGATGCTGAGGCATTTTTTTGATCCCGCCGGGGGCTGCCGCCTTAATCAGCGCTTCCTCAATAGTTTGCATCTTGTCATACCCTTCTTGATATTATTCATAATGATCATCATGCCTTTGATGAAAAAAGATTAGGTTCGTCAATGAAACTTATTTGGAAGCTCGCCATCCCGCAAATATGTATCGTCGTCTGCCTTGGACTGATCAGTTTCGGCGTCATCAATTCTTGCTTTAACGATATGCACGAGCAGTATGTCCGCAACGCCGTTGAAAACCGCTTTCAGTCAATCACCGAGAGGATCGAGGACAGTTCCAAGAGAGCCGTGGACGAAGCGTCGCTGTTTGTGGATATGCCAACTGTGCGGAAAGCATACGAGATTGCGCTTTCCGGCGACATTGACGATCCGTATTCACCACAGTCCCAGCAGGCGCGGGAACTATTGCGCAAGGAGCTTGCCCCGATACTGGCCGGTCACAGATCCATCACGGGTAAAAAGCTTCAATTGCATTTTCATCTACCGAATGGACGAAGCCTGGTTCGTCTGTGGCGCGATAAAAATGCGGCTGTTGACGGGGTGGACGTTGATATTTCAGACGACATCAGCGCTTTTCGGCCGACTGTTATGGATGCGAACAAGACCGGCAAGGTCACCAGGGGCATAGAGTCCGGTCTAGGCGGATTTTTCGTCCGAGGGGTTGTACCCGTTATTGCGCCTGATGGCAGGCATCTCGGTTCTGCGGAGGTTTTACAGGGCTTTGACCCCATTCTGGACTCCTTAACCGCAAAAGGCATATTTTCTTTCGCGCTGTACGCCAACGTCGGGCTTCTGGAATATGCCGCGGAGTTGCAGGATCGGGAAAAGTATCCGCTGGCAGGGAACTTTGTCCGGATTGTCGGGGCGAAGGACCCGTCCGTTGAACCGCTCATTACTCCGGCGCTGCTGGAGAAAGGAAAAAATGGAACCTCCTATGAGGACCACGGTCGCATGAATCTTGCGGCATTCCCACTGAACGACTATCGGGGGAATCAGGCCGGAGTCATTGTTCTGGCGCTGGATACACAGGACATTGCCGAGGTGGAGCAAACCGCCGTGCTCGTTATGGCGTTCATGCTGGTGGGCATGATCGTCGCGCCCACGTGCATGCTTTTGTTACAGTTACGTTTACTGGCAACGAGGCCGTTGAACAGGATTAACGACATGATTCAGGATATTACGGAGGAGCGGGCCGACTTGACCGCGCAAATACCCGCCAACCAGAAGGATGAGATCGG
>JAISDX010000103.1 GCA_031264465.1 Deltaproteobacteria bacterium
TACGGCTGGATCGGCGCCTACGCCCGCTTCTTTTTCGGCGTGGACAACCATGAATTTCTCATGGGCGGGCGCTTCCTGGGCGCTGACGCCGAGAGAAGCGCTTACGGCTATACCGGCTGTGAAAGCACGTCCCGCCTGCTGTTCAAGCTGCCCTACGGGTTCGAGCTGGCCCCCTTCGCCGCCTACACCTGGGAAAACTACAACGGTCCGGCCACGGTACTGGAAAGCGGTGACCGCCGGGATGAGCGCCTGCGCCTGGGCAGCGCCCTGATCTGGCGCATTGACGAAGCCTGGTCGCTGGAACTCAATTATCAATACGGCAAGAACGATTCCACCAGTGATCTATATGACTACAAACAGCATTACCTCAGCTTGGGAGTCGCCTGGGGTTTTTAGGAAACGCAGCTTAATGGTCTTTTTGCTCCCTGGCCGCGTCAGGCTCCTCCCGTGCGAAGCTCATGTATGTCTTGATACAACTCGCTCCGCCCGGAATTCGCCTTCCTTGCCAGGAAACAAAAATCCTCATTAAGCAGCGTTTCCTTAAAATTACGCCCGCACCGCCAGCATCCGTTCCAGAGGCCGCCGCGCCATCTCCACGGTTTCCGGCGTCAATTCGATCCGGTTGCTGAAGTCCCGCAACGAAAGCAGCACATCGCCCAGGCCGATTTTTTTCATATTCGGGCAGATCGGCAAGGGAGTCGGCGAAATAAAGGTTTTGCCGGGGTTCTCCAGGCGCATACGGTGTATGATCCCGGCTTCCGTTCCAATAATGAACTCTGCGGCTGAGGAGTCGCGGACAAAGCGCAACATGCCGCCCGTGCTTAAAGCCTGATCCGCCAAGGCGGTCACCGCCGGCCGGCACTCTGGGTGAACCAGCGCCAGGGCCTCGGGATGCGCTTGCCGCTCGCGCAAAATCGCTTCGGGCAGGATGCGGGCGTGCGTCGGGCAATAGCCCGGCCACAACTCCATGGCCCGGCCGGTTTTGTCCATAATATTTCTTCCCAGATTCGCATCCGGGAGAAACAATATTTCCTGTTCCGGCGGGATGGAGCGGATGATTTGTTCCGCGTTGCCGGAGGTGCAGCAGATATCCGCCAGGGTCTTGGTTTCCGCGGCGGTGTTGACATAGGCGACCAGCACCGTATCCGGATGCGCTTCCCTGTATTCCTTCACCATCTGGAAGCCGGCCATATCCGCCATCGGGCACCCGGCGGAAGGGTCCGGGTGCAGAACAACGGACTCCGGCGACAGAATTTTCGCGGTTTCCGCCATGAAGCGCACGCCGCAGAAAACGATGACCCGGGCGCCGCTGTGTTTCGCCTTGATGCTCAATTCCAGGGAATCGCCGACAAAATCGGCGATATCCTGAATTTCCGGCAAGGTATAATTGTGCGCCAGAATGACGGCGCCATGCTCCAGCTTAAGCTTTTCAATCTCTTCCACCACATTCATACGTGTCCCGCCTATGGCAAATCAAAGTGTAGTTGCTCCTGGAGTATTTCACACTCAGCGAAAGCCCCGCTCGCGTTCAGAGGAGTATCAAAATTTAATTTTGCCGTCTACTCTTCGCGCGGAGCCGGGGCCTTGCGCCTTGGCGGCGCTTAAAAAGATTGGCGGAGGCCGGGGTTAGGCGGTTTCAGGACAAGGCCGGTTTGCCCCGGTCCCAGCCGGGGCAAACCGGGCAGGCCGGGCGATCAGTCGATGTCGCCGCCTTCCGTCACCACGGATTCCGGGTCGATGTCGTCGCCGTACACCGGCTTCAGGGTGGCGTCATAGGCTTGGTGGAAAAACCGTTCTTTGCCCAACTTGACGATTTCGTCATTAAGCCAGTTCAGCAGACTGGCGTTGCCTTTGGCAACGGCCGGCGCGATGGCGTCCAGGCTGCCGAGGAATTCGATGCCGGCGACAAAGCCGGGGTTCTCCCTGCTCCAGGCGAACAGCAGGGTGTTGTCGTGGGCCAGGGCCGCGCCGCGCCGGTCTTTCAGGGCGTTGAAGGCCTCCGTGTTCTGATCGTACTTGAGCAGGGAGATTTCAGGATGCTTTTCCGTGAAATAGAGTTCCGCGGTAGTGCCTTTGTTGACGATCAATTTTTTCCCCTTCAGTTGGGCCACATCGGTGATTTTGGCGGTTGCGGGCGAAACTACGCCCAAGGCCACCTTCATGTAGGGTTTGGCGAAATCCACCTTCTGCGCGCGGTCCGGGGTCACCGTGAAGTTGGCCAGAATGATGTCCACCTTGTTGGACTGAAGAAACTCCACCCGGCTGGCCGCTTCCACCAGCACGAACTCAACCTTGTTCTCGTCGCCGAACAGATCCCGGGCGATGCGCCGGGCGAAGAAAACGTCATAGCCCTGGTTGCGGCCCTGGGAATCGACAAAGCCGAAGGGCGGCTTGTCGCTGAACACGCCGATGCGCACGCTCCCTCGCGCCTTGATCGCGTCCAGGCTGTCGAACGAGGCGGCCTGGGCGGGCGCCGGAGCGGCAAGCAGCAGAACGGCTCCGGCCAGAACGGCCACCGCCGCCAAAGCCCGCTTAAATATAATCGCGCTTTTCATGATTCAATCTCCTTCTCGTTGTGGGTTGGGGTAAAGATGAAGGTATCCAGAAACTTCCGTCCGCGTTCCGTGGACGGGCGTTCAAAAAACTCCTCTGGCCGCGCCTCTTCCACAATGACGCCGCCATCCATAAAAATCACGTTGTCCGCGACGGCGCGGGCAAAGGCCATCTCGTGCGTGACGATAACCATCGTCATGCCCCGGCGGGCCAGTTCGAGCATGACGTCCAACACTTCCCGGACCATTTCCGGGTCCAGCGAGGCGGTCACCTCGTCGAAAAGCATCAGGTCCGGGTTCATGCACAGGGCGCGCGCAATGGCCACACGCTGTTTCTGCCCGCCGGAAAGTTCCCGGGGGTAGGCGTCTTTGCGGTCAAGCAGGCCGATCCGCTCCAGCAGGGCTTCCGCCTGGGCCTGCGCCTCCTTGCGGCCGCGCTTTTGCGCCTTGAGCGGCCCGAGCATGATATTGCCGAGGACCGTCATGTGCGGGAACAGGTCGTAACTTTGAAAAACCATGCCGATGCGCTGGCGGACGGCGCGCCAATCCGTGCCGGCGGCGGCGATATCGGCGCCGTGGAAGCGGATGCGCCCGCCCTGAATGCTTTCCAGGCCGTTGATGCAGCGCAGCAGCGTGCTTTTGCCGCAGCCGGACGGCCCGACCACCACCAGCACCTCGCCCTTGCGCACCCGCAGGGACAGGCCGCGCAACACTTCGCGCTCGCCGTAGGTTTTGCGCAGGCCGGCTATGTCAAGTAAAGGCGCGTTCATAATCATCTCCTTAATTCCGCCATTTGTTTTCCAGCCGCCGCGACAACAGCGCCACCGGATAGCAGACGGCGAAGTAAAGCAAAAAAATCAGCGCGTAGACCCACAACGGCGCCATGGGGTTGCGCAGCAGGGAAGCGTGCTCGATGATCTGCTGGCCGACCTTGAGCACGTCCACTTCGCCGATCAGGGACACCAGGGCGGTGGTCTTGATCAGGCGCGTGACCAGGTTGATGCCGGCCGGCAGCAGCCGGCGCGCGGCCTGCGGGATCAGGATATAGGCGTAAAGCTGCGCCGGCCCCATCCCCAGGGCCAGGCCGCTTTCCCGCTGGTGGAGCGGGATGGAGGCGACGGCCCCGCGCGCGATATCGCCCATTTCAGCCGTGCCCCAGAAGCTGAAGACCAGGATGGCGACGGTTTCGGCGCTCAGACTCAGGTAAAAAATTTTGCTCAACGAAAAATACAGGAGGAAAAGCAGCACCAGCACCGGCGTGATGCGGACGGTTTCCAGGTATAGCCGCATGAGCAGGCGCAAGGGCTTGAAGCGCGCCGACATGGCGATGCCGGCGAAAACGCCCAGGACCATGGAGAACAGCGCCGAGGAAAAGGCGATGCGCATCGTGACCCACAGCCCTTCCCCGAGACGGATGAGGTTGTTGCCGTCGAAGATGACGTTAACGCCCAAACTCTGCATGGCGGACCCTTTTTTCCAGACGGTTCAGGAACAGCGAAAGCGGCAGCAGAACCGCCAGATAGGTGAGGACGAGCAGCAGCAGCGCTTCCGAAGTGTTGTAGTACATGCCGATGAGATCCTTGGCCAGAAAGGTCGGGTCTTCCAGGGCAAGGACGCTGAAAATCGAAGTTTCCTTGATCAGGAAAATCACATTGGCCGCCAGAGCGGGCACGGCCACGGCGAAGGCCTGGGGCAGGATCACCCGCGCCACCAGTTGCGCCCGGCCGAGGCCGAGGCTCAGGCCGGCTTCAATCTGGACGCGGCTTACCGCTTCAAAGCCGCTGCGAAAGGCTTCCGCCATATAGCCCCCGCCGAGAAAGGAAAGCCCGAGCACGGCACATTGTTCCGCTTCCAGAAAAATACCGGCCTTGGGCAACCCGAAGTACAGAAAGAAAAGCTGCACCAGCAGCGGGGTATTGCGGGACAGTTCAATATAGGCCCCGGCAATCCGGCCCAGCGCCGGCGTCCGGTAAAACCGGAACAGGCAGCAGGCCAGCCCCAGCAGGCAGGAAAAGGCGATGCCCCAAAAGGCCAGACGCAGAGCCGTCAGCGCGGCCCCGGCGAAATGCGGCGCATACTTGAGCATAAAGGCGTAATCCAGGTCCATTTACCGCTTCCAGTCTTTTTCCGGTTCCGGTTTTTCCGGGTTGGCCGGAATTTTTTAAATATCACTAAATCGATTGAGTTTGTATTAAATTCTTCGCGCAAAATACGCAAGAGTTTTTTTCAGAAAAGCCGAGATGCCCCGCTCACCGGCCGTAAACGGCTTGAAACCCAGTCAGTCTGGCGCCGGGCCGGACGCGCCCTTTACAGATTTCTTTATCTGGATTATTATTACAAAGTTAGTAATAAATAACCCGGCCTGGCACACAAAAAGGCCGGTATGGCGCGGGGAGGAGCATGAGGAAAGCCAAGGCAAAAGTTCTTGCCGGTCTGTCCGGCGGCGTGGATTCGGCGGTGGCGGCCATGTTGCTGGTGGAACGGGGATACGCCGTAACCGGCGTGATGATGGCGGTGTATGGCGGCGAAGGCGGCGGCGCCGGCAACGCCTGCTACGGCCCGGGCGAGGCCGAGGATATGGCCAGGGCCGGGGAAGTGGCGGCCGTCCTGGGCATTCCCTTCCACGTCATCAATTGCGTGGACGATTATGAGAAGCAGGTGCTGGCCTATTTCAAGCGCTCCTATCTGGCCGGCGAAACCCCCAACCCCTGCCTGCGCTGCAACCAGGCCGTAAAATTCGGGCTTTTGCCCGCGCGCGCGCGCAGCTTGGGGCTGGAGGCGGAGTTTTTCGCCACCGGGCATTATGCGCGCACGGTTTTTTCGGAAAAATACGGCTTGACGCTTCTGGCACGGGGCGCGGACCGGCGCCGGGATCAGTCCTATTTCCTGTGCCGGCTGAAGCGGGAGCAGTTGGCGAGCGCCATTTTTCCCCTGGGAGACCTGGAGAAGGAAGCGGTCAGGGCCCTGGCGAAGAAAGCCGGCCTGCCGGTGCACGATCTCCCGGACAGTCAGGACTTCTATGCCGGACGGTATCAAGAACTCCTGAGAATGGCGCCTCTGGAAGGGGCCATTGTGGACAGCGCAGGAACCGAATTAGGCCGCCACCAGGGTTACTGGAATTTTACGCCGGGACAACGCCGGGGGCTGGGCCTGACGACGGCCGAGCCGGTTTATGTCCTGCGCGTGGACCCGCGCCGCAACCAAGTGGTCGTAGGGTCCAGGCAGGCGGCCCTGAGCGCTTCCTGCCTCATTGCCGAGCCGCATTTTTTTGTATCCCCCGCCCGGGCCGATGCCGCCTTGCGCGTTAAAATACGCTCCGCGCAAGAGCCGGTGCCGGTAACGGTCACGGAAGAAAACGGCCGCTTTCGCCTCTTTTTCGATTCGCCCCAGCCGGCGCCCGCGCCGGGACAGGCCGCCGTGCTGTACGCGGAAGATGTTGTGCTCGGCAGCGGCATTATTCAGTGAACCGTTCAGACGGCCTGGCGCCGCGTCAAGCGAAAATGGGCGACAATGGGCCTTGGGCGGACCGGCTGGCCCCTGTTCAGGCCATTCAGGCGATTCCGGCCATTCTTGCTTGCCAGGGTGATTATTGATATGACAATTTTGCTTTGAAATGCGGCAGCCGCAAAAAATATTTCAGAAAAGAGCAAGTTCATGAGTGTTTCCCTTAAGTGCCAGTATGGATTGCGAGCCCTGTTCGAGCTTGCCAAGCGCAAAGGCAGCGGGCCGGTGCGTATTCAGGAAATAGCCAATGCGCAGGCCATTCCGGTAAGATTTTTGGAAAATATCCTTAATCAACTGCGCCAGGGCGGATTCGTGGACAGCCGCCGCGGCAAGGCCGGCGGCTTTGTTCTGGCCAAACCCGCCGCGCAGATAAGCATTCTTGATATCGTCAGATTCCTGGAAGGACCGCTCTACAACCTGGGCTGCGAGGGGGACGACCCCATCCGGAAATGCCCGCTGAGCCCGGACTGCGTCTTTATGTCCCTTTGGCGCAAAGCCCGCGCGGCGCTTGAAGGCGTCTACTCGGAAACCACTCTGCAAGAGCTGCTGAACGCGGAAGCGACGCCGCGCGACTTTGAAATTTGAGCAAGGAAAAAACCGGCGGCGCATCCTTTTGTGAAGACCGGGAAAAAGCTTGCGCTTTTTTTTGATCTTAATTATCACAATTTCAGTCGATTTTATAGATTTATTAAAACAGCCGATCAAGGGCAAAACCGCCGGGGAGGCACAGGCATGACGGCTCCGCTGATTTACCTCGACAACAACGCCACCACGGCGGTGGCGCCGGAAGTTCTGGAATCCATGCTGCCGTATTTTTGCGAAAAATACGGCAATCCTTCCAGCATGTACTCCTTTGGCGACATTGCCTACAAAGCCGTGGAAAAGGCGCGGGGGCAGGTGGCCGCTTTTCTGGGCACCGACCCGGAAGAGATCCTGTTCACTTCCGGCGGCACGGAAGGAGACTCCATGGCCATCCTGGGAACATTTGAAGCGCTGCCGGAGAAACGGCGCTTCATCACCAGCAAAGTGGAACATCGCGCGATTATCGCCATGGGGCGTCGCCTGGAGAGCGAGGGCCGCCGCGTCGTCCATCTGGATGTCGACGGACGGGGCCAGATCAGCCTGGAGCAGCTCGACGGCGCCCTGACCC
>JAISDX010000175.1 GCA_031264465.1 Deltaproteobacteria bacterium
AAAGCCATTAAAGAAAAATCCATCACCTGCCTGGAATGCGGTCGCACCTTTAAACTGCTCAGCGGCATCCACCTTAAAAAGGCCCACGATCTTACCCCGGTCCAGTACCGCGAAAAGTATGGCTACAAAAAAGGCACGCCGCTGGTTTGCAAATCCCTGCAGCGTGAACGCCGTAAAAAAATGAAAGAAATGAAGCTCTGGGAAAAGCGCGGCGTGAACAAATAACATCAATCTTTACAAGGGACTGACTCCAAGAGGCGGCCCCTGAATTCTCTTTGGATTACAAGCCAGAAAGGGACAAAAGAGCAACGCTTCTTCGGTAAGCCCGCCCTGTCCTGTTCTGTTGCCACCATAGAGAATCAGTTCTGAATCCGGGCCGCTGGACGGCCCGGCATTTTTTTGCGCCGCCAGCAGGCAAAAAAACGGCGCTTCTCCCCGCTTGCTGCATACCGGCAACTTCCTGGCCGTTTGCAGGCCATAATCCGCCAGACGGGCAATCAGTTCTTCCGCGCGGGCGAAAGGAAAAATCAGGCAAACCGCGCCCGTATCGCCGGCCGCCAGGGCGGACGCCCTGACAAAAGCCGCCAGGTTGCCGGCTCCGCCGAACAGCGCCTGCCGCCGGGATTCGCTGGCCGGCAGCCGGCCGCTCCCGGGCAGGTGGTACGGCGGGTTGGCGATAACCAGGTCGGCCTTGCGCATGGCGAACAGCCGCTCCAGTTCCGCCTGCCCGGCCGGTGCTTCCAAATCTGCCGCCATAGTCCGGTATTGCCGGCCAAAACCCAGCCTGGCCGCGTTCGCGGCCGCAGCCACAAGCAGGCGCGTTTGTTTATCCAGGCCGATGGTCGTAAATTCCGGGCGTTGCAGCATGACGCCAAAAGCCGCCACGCCGCAGCCGCAGCCCAAATCGAGCAGCAGCGGCGGCTGGCCCGCGCCTGTGGGGGGGCGGGCTACCCGGGCCGCAAAAGCGGCCAGCAGCAGCGCGTCAATGGAAAACCTAAAAGAGCCCTCCGGCTGGATCAGCCCCCGGGGAAAAAAATCACGCGCCGCCACCGTGTCAGTCATTCCCAGCCCGTAGCGCCGCCCGAGCCGTTTGTCCAGCCCCATTCGCTTCCTATTCAGGGCAGGCGCCTATATGGCCCCGCCCTGGCATGGGGTGGTGGATTCCGGGAATCTAGACACTTTTTTTCTTTACATTATAAATTTTGTGGATATGATAATAAGATTGTGTCGTGTAAATAGAATTATTCAATGTATATCAATTGCGGATATTTTGAAAAATTCCATCGCTTGCCTGACCCGTCCGGCATAGACGCAGGCCAGGCCTAACTCCAAGAAGGAGGGAAATGATGAAACTGCTCAACAACATGTCAGTAGGAAAAAAAATCGTCCTGCTGTCTTTCACCATGCTGCTGCTCATGATGGTAATTGCCGGCGTCGGCATTACCATGCTCAAACAGTTGGAGGAACAATCCAGCCTCATGTACGGCAACAACTTGCTGGCTCTAAGTCACGGCAAAGAGGCCAACATTCAGTCCCTGGCCATGTCGCGCGCCATCAGCAACATGGCCCTGGTTGCCTCGGATCAACGCGCGGCTCACCGTCAGAATTTCAACAAGTTTCTCGCCAACGTGCGCAACGAAATGAGGGAAACCGACAAGCTACTGCTTACGCAGGGTGGGAAAGCCGCTTTCAAAAAGGCCAATGACGCCTTTGAATCTCTGGTTACGCTGAACCAGGAACTGATAAACAACATGGGCTCCAAAACGCCGGAGGAAGTGGCGGCCGGACTTGTTGAAACGCGCGCCATGGCCGACGCGGCCGACAATGCCATGACCGAATTGTGCGACTTCATCGCAAACACGGCCAAACAGCGCAGCGAGGACATGTCGGCCACGGAGGAGCGCGGGTTCCTGATCAATATTATCGCCCTGGTTGTCGCCGTGCTGCTCGGCTTTATCCTGGGAGGCATGATCAAAAAGGCCATTGCCAACCCGCTGGTCGAGATCGCCGGCAAGGCCGGCCGGGTGGCCGGCGGCGACCTTAATCAGAACTTCCATCTTGACCGCAAAGACGAGTTGGGCAGCCTGGCCACGGCTCTGGAGCAGATGGTCGTCAACCTGCGCGCCCGCATCGCTGAAGCCGAGCAAAAGAGCGTGGAGGCGGCCGAGCAAAGCAAAAAGGCCCAGGAAGCCATGGTGGAAGCCAATGCTTCCAAGGAAAAGGCCGAGGAAGGCCAGCGCGCCATCCTGACCCTGGCCGAAAACGTGGAGCAGGTGGTCAGCCGCCTTTCCGCCGCCACGGAAGAGCTCTCGGCCCAGGTTGAACAATCCAGCCGCGGCGCCGACATGCAGCGCGAACGCGTGAGCGGCTCGGCCGCGGCCATGGAAGAAATGAACTCCACCGTGCTGGAAGTGGCCCGCAACGCCGGCATCGCCTCGGAAGGCTCGGAAAACGCCCGCCACAAGGCGGACAGCGGTTCCAAGATCGTAGGCCGCTCCATAGAAGCTCTGGGCCGGGTGCAGAAAAGCGCCGTGACCATGAGCAACGAAGTAGCCAGCCTGGGCGAACAGGCCGAAGCTATCGGACGAATCATGACCGTGATCAGCGATATCGCCGACCAAACGAACCTGCTGGCTCTGAACGCGGCCATTGAAGCGGCCCGAGCCGGCGAAGCCGGACGCGGCTTCGCGGTGGTGGCCGACGAAGTGCGGAAACTGGCCGAAAAGACCATGACCGCCACCAAGGAAGTGGGCGACGCCATTACCGGCATTCAGCACGGCACGCAGCGCAGCATCACCTCCATGCAGGACGCGGCCAAAAACGTTGAGGATGCCACCGGCCTGGCGCAGGAATCCGGCAGCGCCCTGAAGGAAATTGTTACCGAGTCCGAGCACGTGGCCGCGCAAATTCAGGCCATTGCCGCGGCGGCCGAAGAGCAGTCCGCTACCAGCGAGGAAATTACCCGCTCGCTGGACGAAATTAACGGCATGGCCAGCGAAAACGCGGCCGCCATGCAGCAGTCGGCCCAGGCGGTTTCCGAACTGGCCATCCAGACCCAGGAACTGCAAAAACTGATCAACGGACTGCGCAAGTCGAAATAATCACTCTCATAAACCTTTTTCCCGCCCCGGGCCGACCAACATGGCCCGAGGCGGAATTTTTTTTAACGCCATCGGATGGTTGTTACGAGTTGCGCCAGGGATTAACGACAAACAGCCCAAGGCAGACGCATCTAAAAAAAGTCTATAAAGTGGGTGTATGGAAACACCCACAGAAATTACTTTGGCAATTTTTCGAGCCCTGCCTGACCCACGAATGGA
>JAISDX010000033.1 GCA_031264465.1 Deltaproteobacteria bacterium
GAACCGCGCCAGGCCAGACGGCGCACCCCCCAGAAATAGGGCAAGCCATACAGGCGGAAAGGGGCTATCTGTCGTTGGAGTTCATCGTCTCCAGCCTGAAAATGCTGGGGATGCAAAAAGAGCCCCTGCGTCCAGAATATCGGGCGGTGTCCGTTCACTGCGCTTTCTCCTGCTTTTGCGTTTTGCCCTGCGTTTTGTCTTCTTCCATGGCATGGTCGCTCAGATGCAGCCAAAGAACAAGGTCGCCCGCGCTGTAGAGGGTGGTTTTCCAAATGAAGCCCACGCGCTCTTCACTTAAAGGTATTTGCCACAGTTGGGCGGATCGCTCCGGCTCGGCTTCAAAGTACCCGCAGACGACCCCGGCGAAACGCGCCCCTTCCGCCCGATCCAGAATATACAGCGCTGTTTCGCCGGGCTGGAGAAAAATCCGCGTGGCGCTTTTGACGGATTTGTCGAAAGCCGCGCATTGCAACATGCCGTCAATGCCATCCTGGTCGCTTTTCCGCAGATCAAAGGCATCCCGCTGGTCCAACTGATAAACGCAAAGTTGCAGTGTATGCGCCCTGCTCTCAAAGGTGTTGAGATCCTTCGCCGCGCTCAGGCGCAAGCGCAGAGCTTTTTCGCCAAAGGCCCAGATCACGCTGTCCGGGTCTTCCGATTCCAACGCGGGCTTGGGCGGAGGCGACGCGCCGCAACCGGCGGCCAGCAGGCATAACAGCAGTATCGGCCAAAGCAGGACGGAAGCCCGGAGCGGGGCCCGGATGGACATTGGGCTGAATTCCCTATATGCTGTCAGCATCATGCGCACATCCTTGTTGTCTTTGCTCAGTTTCGTCGTTCTTGCCGGCATTCCGGGCCTGGGCGGCAACGCTGCGGCGCAGGACCGGCAAAACGCGACGCCGCTCAGCCAGAACGCCGCCTGGCGCGACGGCATAGCCGGACTGGAACGCTACAGACAGGGAGGAACCCCGCCCGCTCCCCTGCGCATAAGCGTTTTTTCCGCTCCGCCAGGCGCTTCCCCAGACGCTGCTCCGTTGCGGCGGTCTTCGCCCGTATCCATTACGCGGGATCCCGGGCTCGACTGGCAAAACCTTATCCGCTCGGTCAGCGCCCGGTACGGCCTGGACGAAGCCTTGCTGACAGCCGTGCTGCGGGTCGAATCCGGGTTCAACCCCAATGCCGTTTCCCGGCAAGGCGCCCGCGGAGCCATGCAGCTCATGCCCGCAACCGGCCGGGAACTCGGCCTGACGGACTTCTTCGACCCGGCCGCCAACACGGACGCCGGAGCACGCTATCTGGCCGGCCTGCTGCGGGAGTTTCACAGTATCGAACTCTCGCTGGCCGCTTACAACGCCGGACCGGACACGGTGCGGCGGCACGGCGGCATTCCCCCGTACAGGGAAACCAGAGCGTATGTGTCGCGCGTTATTTCCGAGTATCATCGTCTTAAAAACTCCCGCCCGGTAAAATAAATTTCCGCCTACCCGGCAAGCGCCGCCACAACCTCAGTTGAACAGCACTTCAACTTTCCTGTCGTTAATGCGGCTGATTCTATGCGACTTCAACCGGGTTTTGAGATCCAGCACCAAACGGTCGGCATCGCCATACCGCCCTAGGCGCACGTCTTTTATCAGGTTGTTGGCAGGCACGGCTGGCGCCTTCAGGTTGCGCCAGGAGCCGGGCAAATCCACCACCAGACGATCCGGCCCGTCCAAAACGAACTGCCGTACCGGCAGCGCGCTGTCGCCTTCAATGACCAGGACCATGCCGGGCTCCCTGAACTGCAGGCCGAGCTGGACGATGCGGCCCTGGCCCCGGCTGACCGAGGCGGTGGCCCTGCCGCCGGAGGCCGCGGCGGTTCCCGGCCGAATGGCGGCAGGCGGCTGTGCGGCTGCGGGCGCCGCCTCAAGGTCATCCGCCGGCGGGCGTACCGGAATACGCAGGCTGGATAAAGCGCTCGCCGCGCCTTCCGCCAATTTGCCCGGAGAGACGCCCGGCGCGCCCTGTTCCCGCATGGGCGGAAGTTCTTCCACCAGCGCCTTGCTCTGACCGGCCGGCGCGACGGTTTGCCGGAAAAACAGCGGCACATCGCCGACGGCGTATACAAACAGGGCCGCCATGGCTATACCAAAGCACAGAGCCATCACTATTTGCGGTTTGCGGGAATAAATAAAAAGCAAAACAATTCTCCAGGCTACAGCATTTAAGATCGGAGATGCTCCTTACGGCAGGCAAAACCCGCCTGCCCGCATCTCGCGGCAAGGATCCGTACACCAATCCTTGCAGAGCATCATTTCAAGCGTGAAATGCTCTATTGGACGGAATGATACCCGTCGGCGGGTTGTCTTTCCAGCCTCCCTTCCAGGGAAAGCGTAAAATTCACCCCCATATACTTGAAATGGGGACGCGCGAGTATGCTGATGGCATACCAACCGGAATCCTCTTCAAAATCTCTGACCTCAATCCGGGCCGCGCGCAGGGGGCGCCGGCTGCGGGTCAGGGCGTCCGGCGAGTCCATTTCCGTTACATAGCGGCTGATCCACCCGTTCAATTCCCTGGTCAGATCCTCTTTACTGCGCCAGGCGCCTATGCCTTCGCGCTGCAACACCTTCACATAGTGGGCCAGCCTGTTCATGATCATCATGTAGGGGAATTGCGTGGACAGTCTGAAGCTTATTTCCGCTGCCATACCCTCCGGCGTTTTGGGAAAAACTTTGGGTTTCATGGCGGAGTTGGCGGAAAAAAATATGCCTTCCTCCGGCGTTCTGCCGGTAGCCAGGGAAATAAAGCCCAGTTCGGCCAGTTCGTATTCCCGGTGTTCGGAAATCATGGCCCGGGTGGGTATTTTGCTCTGCGTGCCCCGCATGGCTTCATAGCGGCAACAGGGAAGACGCCCGACCGCTCCGCCGCCGTCCGGCCCGATAATATTTACGCACCAACGGTATCTGGCAAAGCTGTCCGCCAGGCAAACGGCCAGGGCAAAGGCCGTATTGCCCCAGCAGAACTGATCCTCGTTTTCCGGCTTTTCCGTAAAATTGAAGGAAACCCCGGCGGAGGAATTTTCCGGCCCGTAGGGCAGGCGCAACAGAAAGCCCGGCAGGGTCAGCCCGGCGTAGCGGGCTATGTCCATCTCCCGGAAAGAGTTCCAATGCGCGTGGCCGGGCATGTCAAAAGTACTTTTCAGATCTTTTACGTCCGGAAAACGGCTCCAGCGGTCAACGCCGAAAAATTCCTTGCCGGCCGCCGCGAAAAAGGGAGCATGGGCCAAAGAAGCCACCTGGGCGACATATTTCAGTAACCGGATGTCCCGCGCGTCAACTCCTAAAGTATAATCGGCAATGATCGCCGCCACCGGCTGGCCGCCGAATTGACCGAATTCCTTGGTATAGATATGCTTATACAAGCCGGATTTGCTGATTTCCGGCGCGTCTTCAAAGTTCGCCAAAAGATCGTTTTTGGAAATATTCAGATATTCCAAAATGATATTCTGGTTGAAATCCACTCTTTCCACAAGAAAATGCAAGCCGCGCCAAGCCGCTTCCAGGGCGATAAAGTCCGGATGGTGCAAAATTTCGTTCAGTTGGGCCGATATTTTTTCATCTATTGCCGCCGTCAGATAATCCGGAAAATTTTCGAATAAATATTCTCCAATGCTCTTTGTTCCGACAAGCGCGACAAGAGCCCGCAACCCGAGTTGGAGAGCGCGAGCGTCGCTTTCGCCGGGCATCAGCCCGGCGGACCTTATGATGTCGTCCAGCGCTGTACGTGCCATGGACTACCCCAAAGCCGCCGAAGGTTGTATTCTCGTGATGCGCCCCAGCGTTCCACGCAGAAGCTCCTTGTTTTGCGCGTCAAACAGCAGGAAGGCGCGCTGGGCGGCGAGCAAGGCCTCAAGGGCAAGACCGGGATCCCAGTTGTCCAGATCCCGGGCCGCGCTGTCCGCCAGCAGAATTTCCGCCAGGGCCAGAGCGGTTTTGGACTCTCCGGCCTCGCACAACAAACCCAGTTGAGCGACCTTGAACCGCATATTTATCGCGGGAGAATTGGTTTTGGCCGCGTCAAGCGCGTCAAGCGCCTCGTGCAGCTTGTTTTGCGCAAGCAGTTCCCGGGCTGCCGCAAGGCTCCGGTTCAGCGCGTTATCGCCGTGCTTATCCTCGGTTTTTTCATTTTCCGGCCCGTCCCGGCCCTGTTCGGAGCAGTTGGACAGCCAGGCGGCCGTTTGCGGCGAGGCAAAGGGAGCGCCGTCATTGAAGGAAAGTTTTTCCAGGCCCGGCAGGCTGGCCGCCAGGCGCCCGTTCTCATCCCGCACCGCCTGCGCGGCTCCGGCGAATTGCGGGCCGAGAGCGGAAAGGGCCTTGAAGATAACCGCCTGGGCATCCAGACAAAAAGGAGCGGTCACCATAAATTCCTCGGCGGTGAAAGCGGCCTCCAGAGCGTTCCCGGCCTCGAACTTTTGCCGGGCCAGATCCAGAGCGGCGGTATCCGGAGCCGGCAGGAGGGTCCGGTTGTCTTCCGCCGTAGGCAGGGCGGTTATGCCGCTCCATAAAACAAGTCTGGACAATCGCCACAAAGAGGCATTGGCGGGTTCCATCCGCATGGCCTTGACCAGATATTCCCGCCCCGCCGCCATAAACCGCCGGCGCAGGACAAGGGGGTCGTCGGAGGGCTGCGCCGGCGGGGAAGCTGCCGCCGGCGCGGCCGGTCCGGGAGACCCCGGGGGCGGGTTCTGCTCCGGCCCGTGCTCGGAAACCGGCGGGCTCAGGCGCCGGATGAGCGCAGCCATATCCGTCAGCGGCGGGAAGTCCGGCAATAGCGCGGCCGTCGTTTTGTCAAGTCCGGTCAGGGCTTCCAGAATGCGGTCGCGCAAATCGGCCGCCAAGCCGGCATTTTGTTCCGCCTGCTCCTGCAAAAAGGCTTGGGTGCGCTCGCGCCACCAGTTCAGAGCGTTCAGACGGCCGCGCATTCTTTTAACCGGCGGCCAGGCGCTTTCCCAAAAGGCGTCGAGCAAAGCGGAAAGCAGACGAAGACCCTCCGGCAGACCCTCCAATCCCCGGTTATGCCACAGAGCCACCGCCAAATAAGCGGCAATCTGAATGTCTTTGGACTTG
>JAISDX010000112.1 GCA_031264465.1 Deltaproteobacteria bacterium
TTTTTCGCGGCTTACCACCTGCTCAACAATATGTCCGCCCTTACCGGGGTTTCCTGGCTCTGTTTTACGGACCTTTCCCGGCCTGACGCTTTGCTGTCCCTGGGAACATTTTCGGTTAACATTTTGCCCTTTGTGATGACGGCCGCCAACCTGATCTCGGTCGCCGTGTATACTTCGCGCCTGACCGCGAAAGAAAAGCGCAACCTGCTTTTGCTGGCCCTGCTCTTCCTGGCGCTGCTTTACCCTTCTTCCACGGCCCTGCTTATTTACTGGACCTGCAACAACATTTTCTCGCTCGGCAAGAACCTGGTTTACGCGCACTTTGTTTACGCGGAAAAAGCCGGTGTGAAACAGGCGGGAGGAGTGCGGCCGGCCGCCGGACGGCGGCGCTGGCTGGATGCCGGGCTGGCCGGGCTGTCGGTGGTTGCCCTGGCCGGAGCTCTTATTTTG
Organism: Deltaproteobacteria bacterium; assembly: GCA_031264465.1. Taxonomy (GTDB): domain Bacteria; phylum Desulfobacterota; class Desulfovibrionia; order Desulfovibrionales; family Desulfovibrionaceae; genus WRHT01. The sequence continues at coordinate 451 of JAISDX010000112.1, forward strand.
CGCAAGCACGCCAGTTTGGACCTCTGGCCGACGCTGCCGGCGGCTGCTTCCCCGCTTCTGGCCTGCGCCGCCGCCCGGCTGCGGTTTACGGCTCTCGCGCCCGAAGCTGCGGCACGGCACAGCGCCTCCGGGCGCGGCCTGGCCTCTTTGGCGGCTATCGCCGGCGCCCTGGCGGCGCTGTGTGTCTGGATGCTGGTTGATGCCGGAAAATTATATGATTACAACGACGTGGTTTTTTATCTTGTTTTCTCGCTGGCTGTCGGCGGTCTGCTGAGTTGGTCCATTTTACGCTGCCCACTTAGCCCGCGCCTGATCGGCGCGGCGCAAAGAATGATGCCTGAAGGCAAGGCCGGTTCCCTGTTCGCCGCTGCGACCGCTCTTATGGCCGGCCTGGTCTGCTGGCAGACGCCGCTGTCCGTCTATGCTTCGGATCCGCTGTTTTTTTCCGAACCCGTGCTGGAATTCGTCGGGCATCAAATTTTCAACGTCGTGTTCTTTCTGGTGGTAAACGGCCTGATCTTTCACTGGGCCAACCGCGACATTCGCCAGTTGCTGGCCCTAGTCTGGTCCTGGCTGGCAATTTGCGCGCTGCTTTTCACTTTTGCGGCCGCCGGCGATTACGGCCATGTTGACGGCATGGTCTTGCAAAAGACCCGGGGGCTGGATTCCAAACTGGCCTATCTTGTAGACCCGGCGGTATTTTTGGCCGGCGCCCTGCTGCTCCGGCTGGCGCTGAGCGGCTGGGGCCGCAGGCGGGGCCAAGGGCGCGGCCGGGGCGCCAACGGGCTGGCGCTGCTTTTGCAAGGGGCGGCTTTGGCTCTGGCCGTAATCGGCGTTTACCAGGCTGTGCACCTCCCGGCCCGCCAGCCGGCAGCCCGAGCGGTGGCCGGCGCGGAGCTGCCGCCCTATAATGGCGACCTGTTCGGGTTTTCCCGCCCGGGCGCCAATACGCTGATTCTGATGACCGATATGTTCACCGGCAGCCACTTGGGCCAGCTTCTGGAAGAACGCCCGGATTTTGCCGAAAAACTCGACGGCTTCACCTGGTACCCGGATACGGTTAGCCCCGGGCGAAATACCATGACTTCCATCGCGGCCATCCTGGGCGGCGAAAATTACGCCCCCCTGGCCATAAACGCCCGCCAGCCCGCGAGGCTTGCGGACGAAATGCACCAAGGCTTCACCGTCTTGCCGGAAATTTACGGGCCGCGCGGCTACTCCGTCAGCCTGGCCGGCGTATTCAGCCTGAATGCGGGCCTGTTGGCGGACATGTGCCCGAGCTCCGCCGCTTCGGTGCGAACCGCGCCCGAGAATTACGAAAATGATTACCTGCTTTACTGGCACCGGAAAAACGGCACGGCCCCGCCCCCGGAAACCCGCCATGCCTCATTTCTCACCGCCGTTGGGGTTTTCCGGGCCGCGCCCTGGTCGTTGCGCAAAAGCGTCTATGGGCGCGGCACTTGGCTGCGCACGCGCTCCCTGGTTGGCGACAACCGCTCGGAACGCATGTACGCCCTGCTGGACCTGCTCCCGGATATTTCCAACAGCACGAGCCGCGCAAGTACCGTAAAATACCTGGCGGTAAACCTAACGCATTCCCCCTGGCTGCTGGATGCTTCCTGCGCGGCCATTCGCGACCCCGGCCGGATGCCGGCCCAGCGCGGCCAAAGCGGGCTGCGACAGCATCTCATCGCGGAGCGCTGTACGCTTGAGGCCTTTTCCCGCTGGTTTGACTGGATGAAGGCGGAAGGCGTTTACGATAATACGCAAATCATCATTGTTTCCGACCACGACGGCGAAGACAGCCTGTTACCCAGGGACGGCTTTGACGAAGCCGAGGTCAACGACGGGCAGTTCACGCCCGATGCCTTGTTGCTGGTCAAACAGCGCGGGCGGCGCGGTCGTTTGCTGCTCGATGCGCGGCCGATGTCCAGCGGCGATGTTGTGCCCCTGATTTGCGCCGCCGACGGCCCCTGCCCGGGGCTGACTTATCAGGATCCGTTGGCGGACTCGGCTGCGCCCGGAATGGGCCCGCGCGTGCGCACGCATGTTAACAGCAAGCATGGGGTGAACCCGGCCAACGACGGCACTTTCGATCTCGAGTCCGTTTTCCGGGTGACCGGCACCGGGGATGACCCGAAAAATTGGGAAATTTTAAGGAAACACTAATTAGTCAGCGTTTCCTTAAGGAGCGATCAATAGTGAGAACAGTATTCAAGCAAGCCCAAAAACGCCGGCGCCCAATTTTGCAAGCCTGCCTGGCGGCCGGCGGCGCATTCCTGCTTTTTCCCGCCACAGCCCATGCCTACCTTGACCCCGGCACGGGGAGCCTGTTGCTTTCCGCCCTGATCGGGATCATAGCCACAGCCTTTTTCATGATCAAAAATTTCTTTTACAAGGCCGCCGGGCTGGTTTACCGCCTGCGCGGCGTGGCCGCCCCGGCCCGCGACCGCAACGCCATTGTCTTCTATTCGGAAGGCCGGCAGTATTGGAACACGTTCAAAACGACGCTGGAGGCTCTGGACGGCGCCGGAGAACCGGCCCTGTACCTGACTTCGGACAAAAACGACCCCGGTCTGGAACACCCTTTCAGCCAGGTGCAGGCCCGCTATATCGGCCAGGGCGGCCGTGCTTTCGCGGCCATGAACCTGCTGGAAGCCGGCGTTTGCGTTATGACCACGCCCGGGCTGGACGTGCTGCAAATCCGCCGTTCCCGGCAGGTACGGCACTACGCGCACCTGGTGCATGCTCCCACGGATATATCTTTCTACCGCCTGTTTTCCTTTGACTATTTTGACAGCGTTTTGTGCAGCGGCCCGCACCAGATCCGGTCGCTGCGCGCGCTGGAGCGGCTGCGCGGCACCAAGCCCAAAGAGTTGCTCGCAACCGGCTGCCCCTATATGGACGTGCTGGCCGGGGAATTGCCCGGCGGCAAAAACAACGCTCAGGCCGAGCACGGCGGGGAGCGCCCCTGGCGCGTTCTGCTGGCTCCCACCTGGGGGCCGAACGGGCTGCTGCGCCGCTTTGGCGCGGGCCTGCTTGAGCCCATGCTCGAGGCCGGCTTTCGTGTCACCGTGCGGCCGCACCCGCAAAGCCGGACTTCCGAGCCGGAACTGCTGGAAGAATTGGCCGCCCTCTTCCGGGAAAACGCCAACTTGGCCTGGGACCACTCCACCAGCCCCCTGCCCGCGATGCTGGAGTCCGACGTACTGGTGTCCGACCTGTCCGGCATTGTTTTCGACTATGCCTTTATTCTGGAGCGCCCGGTTCTGACCGTAAGCCTGCGGCCGGACCAACGCGGCTACGAGGCCGGCGACCTGCCCTGGCCGGCCTGGGAACTGGCGGTTTTGCCCAGCCTTGGCGCCGTGGTCGCGCCGGAGGAAATTGGAAAGTTGCCGGAAACTTTGCGCAGGCTGCCGGCGCCGGATGAATTCGCCCGGCGCATGGCCGGGCTGCGCGCGGAGAGCCTGTTCAACTACGGCGCGGCCGGCGCGGTGGCGGCCAGGCAAATATTGGAAATACGCGACCGCCTGCGGGCCGGCGAGGCCGCCGCCTGAACAAAAACCCCCGATTTGGTCTGCCCCCTGGTATGCCCCCATCAAGGTAGACAAAGTAAGAAAGCCCCTCTAGGCTGAAACTTTGAAACCCTGATGGGGGCTTGCATGTCTGAAAGAAAGAGTATCACTTATTCGCCCGTCTTCAAGCACAGTGGAAAACAAAGAATGTTCCTCAAAATAACATTTAGTCAGGGCGTTATTCCATTCCATGCTTATTACTGGCTGACAGGAGCTAATCGTGGACGAAAGTCCCGCTATGGTCTGCCCTTCAAATGACTCTGTGTCAATTTTTATAAAATCAACAGAGCCAAGGTTATTCTCTTGAACAAATCTATCGCCGGTCTTAGCTTCAATTTCAATACTGCGAGCTGCATCTGATGCAACTAACGTTGTTTTGCCGAGATTTCCGTCTTCAGATATGTACAACTTAAAATTTCCTTCCCTGTCAGAAAAAGCAATATTATGCGCTTGTGCACGCCATTTATTCCGCTTGATATTTGCGGCGAGAATAGAAAATACTTCAAAATGCGGTTCAATAGTATGTGTTATCTCAAAGTGACGGGAAAACAAGCCGCAGTGATTCCCGATATTTCCACCCACATCAAGACATACCTTTTTAGAGGGCATCAAAGAAAAAAGGCTGGCGAGAATGGTAAGCTCACTGAGTGAGTATATTCCTTTGTCAAGGATCTCACGGGTTATATAGTCATCTTTAAAGGCTTCAAGCGTATCTCCGTATAGAGTTTTGCATAAATGCGTTATGTAGTATTTTTCCACCGCATACCTCAGTCTAAAGTGTTGCCGATCCGCAGACCGGGAAAATCCGGCACTTTCGGCTTTGGACCCACCGGCATATCCTTGGCCTCCGGCAACAGCTCCGCCGGAAAGCCGAGTTCAAGCATCTTGCTGTGATGGCGGCTCGGGCAGGTTGTTCCAATACATACCCGCCGCGCGCCGCTGTAACGCAGCCCCAACTGCTCGCCCAACGCCGTGAAGGTGATTCCATGTTCACGCATCCAAACACGTAAACGTTCATAACGTGTGGGGGTTGCGTCTGTTGCCATTTGCATTGCCCTCTGGTACCTAGTTTGTGTGATTAATTACTGCTTCTAATCCGTAACAAAGATTTAATCCGTTTATCAGATTAATGTCAATCTTAAAATTAGATTTTAATCTAAAAAATATGTCATTACACACAAGAGTCAGAGAGCTTTGCAAAGCGTTAAAACTTTCCCAGGCCAACCTTGCGGAAACGCTCGGCCTGCGCCAGCCGCAACTCAACGGCTACTTGAACGAAAAGAGCTAGAAAAACCTCTAGGAGCACCTGCCGCACATCTTGGAGCTTTACCCGCAAGTCCGCCGGGACTGGATATATCACGGCGAAGGCGAGATGCTGACGGACGGCCTGCCTGAACAGACGGAAAGGCGCGCGCCGATTTTGCCGCAGGACAGTGACGAAATCGTCAGGCTACGGGCGGAACTGACTGAACTGCGCCGCTCATACATAGAATTGCTCCAGCAACACGTAAAGTTGCTGAACCTGGACCGCCAAAGGCTGGAACAGGCCGAAAAAACCGATATGGAGCAAAGCAATGCCTTGCGCTTGAACAAGGAATCGGGTGGATATTCCGGCGAGGGTTTGGGCGTTTTACTTGAGGGGAACCCGCATTACCCGCCCAAGGACAAGTAATGGATATATGCCGCTCTGGAAGCGTCATCCATGCATATCTGTCGTAGCAACAAGCAAGGTATGCAGGGGCGCACATAAAGATGCCGCCCAAAATAAAATTGCGGCGCAGGCTCCCTATAGGTTCCCAAAACAAAATAGCGGTTTATCTCAACCAGGAGATAAACCGCTGCAAAAAATTGCCGCCCTGGCAACGCACGAGGAACCATCCGGCATGCGGCGCGGTGAAGGTGCCGGAAACAATAAGCAATTCACTTTTCAAAAGCCGCCCGTCCACATACCCCTTGTTGGCAATATCCCCTGCCTCGGCAGGAGCGGAGATTACGGTGGCAGAGACATGGACAAAATTTTGAAGGTCAGATAATTTTCAAGCGTCGATTGACGAAGGGGGGATTGGCAGGAGAGGATCAAAAAAATAATTGCGTGAGTAAGATTGTGAGTATATAAGTAAGGATTACTCACAAAAAACGAAAAATATCATATTATTATTTTCTTGATTAAGCTCTCTCGCCAGAACCTTGAAGGGGCCGCTCCGGCCGGAGCAAAGAGCGTTCACGATGTCCGTGAAGCGGTCGATCTCGGCGTTGATCTCGGCCAGATGGTAGCGGGTAAGCTGCTTGCGCCCGATGGTGTAGGACTGGCCGGTGGCCGCCGCCCGCTTGGCCTCCTTCCAGAGTGCCAGTTCGGCCCGGGCTTCGTCCAAGGTATAGCCCCGATATGTTTTTTGCGTGGACATGATCCGCGCCATAGCACGGGAGGAAATTGCCTGTCGTGGACCTCGTGGACCTCGTGGACGGAAATTTACAGAGCGGTGACTTTCCTGATGTTTCAATCCACGGCAGAGCGCGCGAAAATCAAGGCTCTTGACGCCGCCCGCGAAAATGGCTATCTAAAAAAGGCCGGCCGGAAGGTGCTGTTAACACCCCCGGCCCTGGGGCAATCCCCCTGTAGGTTTTATCTACATGTTTCATGCTCCGGTATGGATGGCTCTTCTACCGGGGTACTCCCATTTGTTCAGGCCGAGCCAGTGAACAATGAGCGCCACAACGACGCCAGCGGCAATCGTCAGCAGGAACTGCTCCATAGGCATCACCTCCAGGTCAAGGACTCGGAGGATTGCCCCACGGAGCTTGTACCCTCCGTTCCGGCCGCCGTCAACGCCCGTCAACGCACATGCTCTTGACGCCGCCCGCGAAAATGGCTATCTAAAAAAGACGGGCCGGAAGGTGCGGTTAACACCCCCGGCCCTGGGGCAATCCCCCTGTAAGGGTTACAGGTTTCATGCCCCGGTATGGATGCCTCTCCTACCGGGGCACTCCTTATTACAGCTTACGGCTGATAAGGGCTACAACCAGACCGGCCACATTGTCGGCCTGGATGCTCAGCAGGAACTGCTCCATAGGCATCACCTCCAGGTCAAGGACTCGGAGGATTGCCCCACGGGGTTTGTACCCTTCGTTCCGGCCGCCGTCAACGCCACATTGCTCTTGCCTTGCCGCCCACGGCCGGCACCACCCGTCGACCGGCTCTGTTCCACTTGACATATCATTACAAAGTCGTTACATTGTCTCTACGCAACAGGAGGCGCGGCGATGGCGACTTTACAAATACGGCTTGATGACAGCCTACAAACCAGAGCCAGGGAAGTGGCCACCGGCATGGGGCTGGATCTCTCAACGGCTGTCCGCATTTTTTTGACTCAGATGGTGACGGAGAACGGCCTTCCCTTTCAACCTCATACCGACACCTTTTATAGTCCCGCCAATCAGGCGGCTTTAAGGCGTTCTCTCGCCCAAATGAACGAGGGCGGCATAGTGACAAAGTCCCTTGAAGAACTGGAAAGCATGGCTGAATAATGGAAATAAAATTCAGCAAGGATGCCTGGGAGCAATACCTGTCTTGGCAGGGGCAGGACAAAAAAATATTGCGCCGCATCAATGCCCTGCTGCAACACATTGCCAGGGGCGACAGCTTTGAGGGCCTGGGCAAACCGGAACCGTTGAAAGGCGATTTGTCCGGTTTTTGGAGCCGTCGCATTGATGAGCGTCACAGACTTGTTTATCGCGTTCAAGGTGACGTGTGCCGGATTATCCAGTGCAGGGAGCATTACAACAAATGAGCGAATTCATCGGACAAGCCTTCGCTGTGGCCCTGGTGGCCGCCTTCATCTGGAGCTTCCTGCACGGGCTGCACCATGCCGGTGACGTGGTGCGGGACCGGCACGGCAAGGCCGTTTCCCGGCGCGCCGCGCGGGCGGGTTTTGTCCTGTCCCTGGCCGCGCTCTGCTGGCTGGTCTTCCGCCTGTGCGCGGTCGGCGGCGGGTACGAGCTGATCCTCCCGGCTCTCATCGCCCTGTACTATGCGCGCCGTTTCGGGGCGCATCTGCTGCGCGCTCATCCCTCCTGATCCTCCCCCTGTCCCTGCCGTGCCTGCCACTGTTTCCGGTAGCGTTCGCAATCTTCCTTTCTGACCCGCACCATTCTGACCTTGCCGGAACGCTCCGCCGGAATCTCGCCGCTGTTCACCAGGTTGTAAAAATGGGACTTGGAACACCCCAGAAGCTTGCAGGCCTGCTGCCAGTTGAGCCTTTCATCCGCCATATCACCTCCGTAGCGCGGCCAGCCGCTCGCCCGGGCTCATGGCCCGGGCCGGACGCGGCCCGGGCCGCGCCGCCTGCTTTTGCTCCAGCCTGTTCTTGTCCGGGGGCCTGCGGTTGCGCAGGCCCAGTTCCCAGGCCGCCACCAGACCCATGACCTCGCAGTCCCAAAAGTGGTTGGGCTTCTGCTTGGGGTTTTCCCATACCAGGGTTTCCGGGTTGAAGACCTCGGCGCACATTTCCCGGGCATAATCCGTAAGCAGTCCCTTGGTGTTGGCGTGCAGCCAGAAGGTTCCGGGGTCTCCGGGAGAGATGGTCAGTTTTTCGGCAAGATCGGACTTGAAAAAGGTGGTATCCACCCGGCGCAGGAACAGTCCGCCCGGGATCTTGATCTTGGCGCCCTTGGCGTCCGGAAAAAATTCAATGCTGGAGTAGGCGATGGGCGTGGCCTGATTCTGCTTGCCCTGATACGCCATCGCCCGCGGGCGGCGGGCGCACCACGCATACACCTGTTTTGTCCGGCCCGGAGCGCCCATGGCGTCTATGACCGCCGCCCGCACCCGGTACTCGTTTCCCTGCGCGTCCGTATACACGCTCTTCCACAACAGATCGTCCAGGGCGGAAAAGGTCTGGGCCGTGCCGCACTGCACCAGCCAGCTCTCCTCCGTCTCCCCGTAGCCGTAAGCCCGGATAACGTACCGGAAATAGGCGGCCTGCGTGTCGACGCCCGCCACCAGGGCGGCCACTCTCGGCACCGCTTCCCCATTTTCCCTGATCGCCGGGCCCGGCACCTTCCCTCGCGGCCGGTCATCGCACAGGGCCAGCACGGCATCCTCCTGCCGTTCGGCGTGCTGTTCCCGCCAGGGTTCGGCCTTGTGCTGGTTCATGAAATCCTTCAGGTCTTTCAGCCGCCCGGATTTCTTCCAGCGCAGGAAGGAATGGGCCACTTCGGACAGGGACACGAAATACGACAGCCATGAAGGAATGTGAAAGCCGATCTTGCCGGGCCGGTGCGTTTCCAGATGCGCGAACAGTTCCAGCCCGGATGAACGCTCCACCCATTGCCCCCGGCGCACCGCCAGATCCCGGTCGGCATCGTCCCATCGGGCCTCGCAGTGGGCGCACTGATAGACCGCCAGGCGATCCTTGAGCACCGCTTCAGGATCCCGGATTTCCTCCGGCCAGCGAATGTTGTCGAAGATCATGAGCTGCATCGTACCGCATTTGGGGCAAACCACATGCCAATCAAAGATGGCGTGCGCTTCCTCGGTGAGGGCTATCCAGATAGGGCCTGTTTGCAGTGTCGGGGTGGACAGTTCAAGGGTCAGCCGCCGTCCCCGCCATGTGATGACGCGCTTTTCGGCCAGGGCTTCCGGGCTGGCCTCGCGTCGGCTCTCCGGGTATTTGTCCACTTCGTCCAGTACGAGCAGGCGGATGGGCCGCGATCCCAGACGGGCGACAGATCCGGCCCAGCCGAGGAATATCACCATATGGCGCAGATTGACGCGTATGTTGGATTCGTCTCCCACAGCGCCGGAAAGATAG
>JAISDX010000011.1 GCA_031264465.1 Deltaproteobacteria bacterium
ACCCGCAAGCCTGGCCGCACCCGGTCAACTTGGCGGGCGGGCTGCTGGGCGCGCTCGAACGGCCGCTGCGGGCGCTGAAGCGCTGCCGACGGGCGGCCGGAGCGCTGTTCCTGCTGGCGGCGTTGCTGCTTTGCGGCGCGGCGACCCTGCTGTTCATGAACTTGCCCGAATTGTTCCGGCCCGCGCTCTCCAGCGTAAGCCCGGGCAGGTTCGCCCAAGTGTTCGGTGTGCTGTGCGCGCTGTACCTGGCCTACAGCGGCCTGGCCCTGGGCTGCCTGCTGCGCGAAGGGCGCAAGGCCGTCCGGGCCATTGGCACGGCCGAAGCGGCGGCGCGGGCCGAAAAAGAAAATGCCGGGGCTTTGCTCCGGGAAGCGCGCTTGACCGTTGCCATGCTGGTCAGCCGCGAGGTGTCCGGCCTGGATGCCGCCGCGCTTTACCGGACTTTGGCCGAGAGTTTATCCGAAAACTTTAACGACGCTTTTGTGGCGCCGTTCTTCTGGCTGGTTCTGGGCGGCCCGGCCGGGCTTTGGCTGTACAAGTGCGCCAGCACGGCCGACTCGCGCTGGGGCTACAAGCACGAGCCCTGGACCCGGGCCGGCTGGGCGGCGGCTCGCCTGGACGATGTCCTGGCCTTTGCGCCGGCCCGCCTGTCCGCTGTTTTTCTTTACCTCGGGAGCGGTCCGGCCGGCTGGAAGATCTGGCCCGGCTGGGGGCCTTTTCGCCGCCAGGCCAGGCGCATGGAGAGTCCCAACGCCGGCTGGAGCATGGCGGCGGCGGCCTGGCTGCACCGGGCGGCCATGGGCGGCCCGGCCGTTTATGCCGGCAAGGTGAAGGATAAGCCCCGCCTCGGGCCTGAGCGCGGAGCGGATGCGGTGTGGGATGGGGCAAAAATAGCCGCGTTGCTGCGCCACCTGCTGCTTGCCGGCCTTATCGGGGCGTTGGTTTTATCCGCGCCGTTTGCGCTCGCCGGCCTTACAGCGTGGCCCTGAAAGATGCCGGGTAATGCTTTACACAGGCGGCGCCGTCTGATAAAATATTTTCTGGGACATTCATTATATGCCGGCAACGAATTCTGTGGCCGGATCAATCCTTTGGCGGCGAGTCCCGTCCATGCCATGCCTTCACACTGGAGAAAAAAATGCCCACGTGGAACAATCCGGAAGAAAGTCTCGCGGAAAGCGCCGGTCGCGTTCTGGCCGCCTTTGCCGCCGAAATGGACATGACTCCCGAAAATTTGGCGCTGGAAGACGGCTATACCTGTCTCGCGATCAACAAGGTTTCCGTTCTGCACATACGTCTGGCGGAGAAAGAAGCGGGCCTGGATTTATTCATGGAACTGGGAACGCTCCCGGCCGGCCCGGGACGTCTTGGCTTGTGCGAGGATATGTTGCAGGGCAATGTGCTTTTCCAGGGCACGGGAGGTCCGGCGCTGGGACTGGACAGGGAGAGGGGAATAGCTACGCTGACCCTGCGTGTTTCCCTTCCTTGCCTGACGGTGCGGCATTTCAGGAACAGCCTTGAGGTATTTCTGGACGCGGTCGAATTTTGGCGCGAGCGCCTCGTGGGAACGGCGGAGGACGGAGTAGACGCCGCCCCGGACGCGTTCCTCCTGCGAGTTTGAACAACGCTTGAAAGAAAAAAGGATCCCCCATGAACAATCTGAGCATACCGGTTGAGCGGAGCGCTACTTATGCGGCCGAAACGTTGGACGCTCTTGGTCAGGCCAAGGGTACCCTGTTTGTGCAAGACGGGGTCATCCAGGAATCCAAGCACCCCTTGGGCCGCGCCTTTCTGGGCCTGTTCTCCTCCACCATCCGCGCCGAGAACCGCGCGGCCCTGGAAGCGGTGGGCAAGTCCATGCGCCAGGTGTACGGCTTTGGGCTGAAACCCCGAGACAGCATCAGCGGCGAGGAGCTTTCCAGCCTGACCAGCACGGCCAAGGCCCGGAACCTGGAATCCATGGACCGCTTCATGACCGAGATGAGCCACGATTTCGGCGACAGGGCCGCCCCCGTACTGGACGAATTGCGCCGTTCAGACGTTTACGCCTCGGGCCTCGGGCCGAAGGAAATGATGCGCGAAGCTCACGAACGTCTGACTCTGGGCGCGGCCGGTGAAAGATTCCGTGGCGCGGATGTGGGCGCGGACGAGATTTTTCAGACGATGAACTCCATGCCGCGTTTCAAGGAACTGCTGGAATCGACTTTCGGCGTGACGGACACGGCCGCTCCCGGCGAACCCAAGCCCCTCCTGAGCATTGAGGCGCATACCCGGCAGGTGATGGATCTGTACGAACAGCAGAAAGGACATTACGACCTGCAGGGTCTGGAGGCCAGCCTCAGAGAACAGCCCGGCTTTGAAAATTTCAATGCCGACCGCTTCATGAAAATGGCGCTGCTCTTCCACGACATCGGCAAGGGTCAGGCCGTTCACACGGGCCGGGAACAGCATGAAGTCACCACGCCCATACTCCGGGACACCATGACGAAACTGGGCTTTTCCGAGCAGGAAGTGCGGCTGGCGGCCAACCTGGTGGACAACGATCTGCTGGGCGAATGGCAGACGGGCAAGAGCCATGATGTGGCTGAAACCCGTTCGCGCCTTCGCGCTCTGGCCCAGGATTCCGGCATCCCTCTCAAGGCGTACCTGAACATGCAGAAGCTTTTCTACATCAGCGACGCCGGTTCCTACCCCGATATACGCAAAAATTTCATGCATGCGGACAAAGCGGACAATGCGGACAATGCGGACAATGCGGGCAAAGCGGACAATGCGGGCAACGGCATGCTGCACTTTAATGTGAACAATACCGATGAGCTTATCGCCTCCTTCGGCGAGCAGTTCGACAGGGAACTCTCCAAATCCGTGAGCGAGCGGCTTCTGGCCCCGGGCGCTCTGCTGGAAGGACGCGTCCATCCGCTGGAGCTTTTCGCCCCGGATATGACGGAAGGCAAAAGCTGGAACGTGTACGACCTTTCCCGCGCCGTCCTGGCGGGAGAAGCCGGATTGAGGGGGGAGATCAATAAATATGCGGAACCGCTCAAGACGACGGCCCAAGCCAGATTGGACGAAGCCGTGGAAATGGCCAAAACAGCCCTGACCATGGATGCGGATCGCTGGAGACCGGAACATACCCAGGGCGTCATCGCGGCCCGTCTGGAAATCCGCGATGCGGGAATTACGGCCGATCTGCCGCGTCAGCTTTTCGCCGTGGCCCTCCCGGCAATGGGCAGAAACCCGGCAATGACCAGCGGCGCGGCAATGAACGTCGGCAGTCTCGCTCAGTTTGACGACCTGCGCGGGCCGGACAGTACCAGCGCCCGGTTCTACAGCCTGGTGGACGCGAAGGGCGGGAACTCCCGCATGCTTCAGTGCGTCAACCAGCTACAGGTGGCTTCCTCCTGGTGCGGCACGAGTCTGGCGGTCAAAGGCTATCTGGAACAGGCGCGCTCCGTGTCCGAAGACCGTTATTTTCACCCCGGGCAGAACACGCAGCTCGCGGGAACCTCCGCCAGAGACAGCGCGGCGGCGTGTTATACGCGCTTCTCCCAGGCGCCCGCCTCGTATTGGGACGGCGTACACGGACAAATGTTCCGCGCGGATCAGGTTGAAACCGGCGCGGTGAACAGGTCGGTTGACGCGGCCAATGCCGCGCGGATTGCCCCGTCGGCGGATCCCGAGGCCAGCGCCAGGTCGTTTGACACCTCCATGCGCTACCAGATAGCCATGCAGATGGAAATGCTCTCGACCATGGATTTCCCCGGCAACAACCCCCAAAACGGCAGCGTGACCATTTACCGGACGGAACAGGCAGCGGTAATGCGGATGTACGGGCTGGATATGCCTGTGGGTGAGTCCTCCCCGCCCCCCATCGACTCGGATTCCCGGGTGGGAACAACTCTGCAAATGCGGCGCAGCACCTACGATTCAGGCTCTCTCTATTCCCCTGTTGCGGCAACGGGGGGCAACTACACCACCACACAGGAAGTGCCCTATCACCGCATCTTTGGCAGCTTTCTGCTGGGAGCCACCGAAACGTCCACACAAAGCTGCCTGCACACCAACGTATTCCATGAGGTCTTGTTCATGACCGACGGCATCCCCTCAACGTATACCGGCGACGCTCAGGCATTACATTACAGATTCGGGCAGTCCTATACAACACCGCCGCCGGCATAACGTATGCGTGAACGCCCCAGAATGCTCTAACAGGAAGAAACGCCATGTTACATATTGAATCAGCCGAATACACCCTTGTGGACGGAATCCCCTCCTTGCGTCTCGGCATCGACGGCAAGGACGCCTTTATCTGCCAGGCCAACCCCGCCTTGCTCAAGGCCGGCTATGTCTATCTCATCAGCCTGACGCCCGGCTTCAGTTGGGAAGAGGAACTGCCCGTGCTCACCCTGCCCGCCATTCCCGAAGTCTGCAATGCCGGGACTCCTTTTGCCGGCATGACGGACGACGCCGGGGTGCTGCGCCTGACGCGCGAATTTTCCGCTTTCCTGCGGGGAGAGGACGGACGGGACTTTGCCCTCGGACCGGTTGCCCTGTAATTTCCTGTATCGACCCGTCCACGCATAGGGAGGACATTCAGAGAAAATGCTTTGCTTCCGGCTGACCGCCTTTACCCCAGGTTCAGCAGGGGCATGAGCTTGCCCAGGTCTTCCGCCAGGTAGTCCGGTTCGGCCGCCCGCATGTTTTCCGGCGTACCGGCCCCGGTGAGCACGCCGGCGCTTTTGCAGCCCGCATCCCGCCCGGCTTTTATGTCCGTGGGGTGGTCGCCTACCATCAGCGCGTCCGCCGGGGCGGTTTGCATATGCGCCAGAGCGCTCCAGAGGTGTTCCGGGTGGGGTTTTACCTGGCTGACGTCGTGCCGAGTGCGGATTACCGAGCAGTATTTGGCGTGATCCGGAAAAACTATGTCCACGGACTGAATGCAGTTGCGGGTAACGATGCCGATTTTGACGTTCCTGGCCAGGAACCGCTCCAGGGCGGGCCGGGTGAAGGGGTAAAGGCGGCCGTTACGGGCGGCCTCCACTTCAAAATCTATAATGGCCTGTTCTACCCGGGAGCGGACTTCCCCGGCCCGTTCGTCCGGGATGAGCGGGCCGAGTTCCTTCATGGCCTCCAGGGCGGGCTTTTGCAAGTTGTACCGATCCACTAGGGCCGCGGGCAGCAGTTTTTGCAGCGCTTCATGCACGCGCACGCGCATGAGCGGGAAATCCAGGTTCGTCTGGGCCAGGGTGCCGTCAAAATCAAAGAGTACGGCCTTGGGGAAGAAGTTTTGCATAATCGCCCTGAAACCGGCTTCCCGTTTTACTCTTCAATAAAGTGCCGTGACGGCCACTTGTGCCCCAGATGCTTGTCTTCCCGGCGCTTGCGGCGCAACTGGACGAGCACCACCAGGCCGAGCAGGAAGATGCCGGGCAGGTTGAACAGCCATTTGGCCGGACGCTCCGCCGGTATTTCGATGCCGAGGATCTTGGTCGGGTCGTCCATGTTCACGCCCAATTTTTCCACCCGGCTGTTCACCAGAATGTTCTCAATCATCAGGGTCTCGCCTTCCCAGCCCAGAATCAGCCCCACGCTGGCCAGCTTGTCTTCCACGGTCTTGCCCTGCACGGACATGACCACCACCTGGTCTTTGACCCGGTCGCCGTAATCGGTGCTGATAAAGAGGCGCAGCATGCCGTTGTCCTCAAGTTTTTCCACCACTTCCTCCACCTGGTCGGACGGCAGGGTCTTGTAGGGCGGGAAAACCCGGTCGTGCGCGATATCCGGGCGGAACAGGAAGATTACCGCCCCGGCCAGAATGACGATTTCCCACCAGCGGGCGTGCGTGAACATGAAGCGCTGCGTGGCGCAGGCAAAGGACATGCAGGCCAGCACCGCCGTGAACAACACCCAGGCCAGTTGGAAATTGCTCTCGATGTTCAGCAGGATCAACTCGGGGTTGTAGACGAACACGAAAGGCAGAATCGCCGTGCGCAGTTCGTAGAAAAAGCCCTGGAGGCCCGTTTTTAGCGGGTCTCCCCCCGATATGCCCGAGGCGGCGAAGGCGGCCAGGGCCACCGGGGGCGTGGCGTCGGCCATCACCCCGAAGTACAGGCAGAACAGATGCACGGCCAGAAGCGACACGGCCAGGCCTTGGGCGGCGGTCATGTTGTAAATGACCGGGGCCATCAGGGTGGATACGATAATGTAGTTGGCGGTGGTGGGTAGCCCCATGCCCAAAATCAGGCAGAACAGGGCCGTGAGCACCAGCATGAGCGGGAGCGAGCCCATGGAGATGGTTTCCACCACCATGCCCAGGGCCTGCCCGATGCCGGTGAGGCTGACCGCGCCCACGATGATGCCGGCGCTGCCCGTGGCCAGGGCGATGCCAATCATGTTGCGCGAGCCGGCCCCCATGCTGCCGATCAGGCGCCCGAGCCCGTTGCTGAAGGCCGGCCGGAGCGGCTGGCGGCGCAGCAAAGCCACGACGGGGCGCTGCGTGAGCAGGATGACGGACATACACAGGCAGGCGTAAAAGGCGGCCAGGCCGGGCGACATTTCAAAAAACATCAGGCACCAGACCAGCACGGCGATGGGCAGAAGGTAGTGCAGGCCGGAAAAGAGAATGGGGGTGACGGCCGGGAGTTTGAGCAGTTTTTCGGAATCGCCTTCCGGCAGTTCCGGGTAGCGTATGGAAAGCGCCACCAGGGCCAGATACCCCAAAAAAAGCAACAGCAGGAATACGATCCAGGATTTGTCGCCGAACAGGAGCGGCACGAAGGAGCTGATAAAGTAGATTGCTCCAATGAGGATGAGCATGGCCGAAATGGTCAGCCCCCAGCCCAGCAGCCGCTGCTGCGGGCGGCAACTGGCGCGCGGCATGCCCTGCATGCCCATTTTACAGGCTTCCAGATGCACGATGTACAGGAGCGAGGCGTAGGTCAAGAGCGCCGGCACGAAAGCGTGCACGATCAGCTCGGAATAGGGCATGCTGATGTATTCGACCATCAAAAAGGCGGCCGCGCCCATTACCGGCGGCATGATCTGCCCGTTGGAACCGGCGGCCACTTCCACGGCCCCTGCTTTTTCCGCCGAGAAGCCGACTTTTTTCATCAGCATGATGGTGACCGGGCCGCAAGTGAGCACGTTGGCGATGGAAGAGCCGGAAATAAGGCCGTGCATGCCCGAGGCCACCACGGCCGCCTTGGCCGGGCCGCCGCGAAAATGCCCCAGCAGGGCGAAAGAAAGCGTGGTCAGGTAGTTGCCCGCCCCGGCTTTTTCCAGCATGGCGCCGAAGAGCACGTACATGAAGACGAAGGTCACGGATACGCCGATAGGCACCCCGAACACGCCTTCCTGGGTGAGCCAGAACTGCGAGGCCGCGCGCGAAATGCTGGCCCCGCCGTGCGCGATCAGGCCGGGCGCATAGGGTCCGCCGAACACGTAAATTATGAAGGCTATGGCCACGCAGGCCATGGGCAGGCCCATAACCCGGCGGGTGGCCTCCAAAAGCAGGATGATGCCGGTCACGGCCACGGCGATGTCCTGCGGCTCCGGCCGGCCGGAACGTTCGGCCAGCCCGGCCTGGAAAATAAAGAGATAGGCGGCGCACCCGGCCGCGGCCAAGGCCAGCGCCCAGTCGTAAATGGGGATGCGGTCCCTGGGGCTGCGCTTCAGCATGGGAAAGCCCAGATAGGCCAGGAAAACGCCGAAAGCCAGGTGCAGGGAACGGCTGGCCGTGTCGTTGAAGACGCCCACGCCGAAGTAATAGGGCAACGGCGAAGTGATCCAGATTTGGAAAAGAGCCCAGATTATCGGGACAATGAATAAAACCGCGTGCGGTATGCCGGTCGGCTTGCGCCGGCCGGTTTCCGTATCCAGAAGGTCGTTGACAAATTCGGAATGTCCAGCATTCAGCGCCGTGGACATGGGCTCTCCTTTTGCTCTCGGGCGGCGCTATCCGTCTGGCGCGCCGCGCCCTGAAAGCGGCGGGGGCTCCCAGGGCGCGGCGTCAGATCCCGGTCGATAGCGGCCCTGTTTCATCCTTATTGCATCAGGCCGGCTTCTTTAAAGTACTTGATGGCGCCGGGGTGGTAGGGCACGGAATTGTTTTCCATCATGTTCTGCGCGGTAAGGCCGCCCAGGGCCGGGTGCAGGCGCTTGAATTCCTCGAGGTTGGTGAACACGGCCTTGGTCACCGCGTAGGCCACTTCGTCGGAGAGATCCGCGCTGGTCAGGAGCGTGGCGCGCGGGCCGAAAGTTTCAACGTCTTCGTCCGTGCCGCGGTACATGCCGCCGGGGATGACGGTCTTGGGATAGAAGGGATATTTTTCCACAAACTTGTCCACTTCCAGGCCGGACACCGGCACGATGTGCGAAGAGCAGGTGGTGGCCGCTTCCTTGGTGGAGCCGTTGGGGTGGGCCACGACATACACGTAGGCGTCAATCTTGTTGTCGCAGAGGGCGGCGGCCATTTCAGCCGGCTTGAGGTCGGTGGCCAGCTTGAAGATGGAATCGTCCCAGCCGTATTCCTTCATCAGAAGTTCGGTGGTGCTGCGGTTGCCCGAGCCCGGGTCGCCGATATTCATGCGCTTGCCCGCCAGATCGGTGAATTTCTGGATGGCGGCATCGTCACGCGCCACCAGGGTGAAGGCTTCGGACTGGAGCAAAAAGAGGGCGCGCAGGTTTTTGTCCGGGCCGGCCTTGACGAACTGTTCCTGTTCAACGCCGTTGTATGCGTAGTACTGCACGTCCGACTGCACGATGCCCATGGCCAGGTCGCCGCTGCGGATGGCGTTGACGTTGAACACGGAAGCGCCGGTGGCTTGCACGTTGCATTGCACGCCGTGATCTTTGCTGCCCTTGTTCACCAGACGGCAGATAGCGCCGCCGACCGGGTAGTAAACGCCGGTCATGCCGCCGGTGCCGACGGTGACGAACTTGGTTTGCGCGGCCTGGGCCGTTCCGGAGAAAGAGGGTAAGGAGAGAAGCACGCCTAGACACAAGGCGACCATAAGCCCTTTAAACATAACACTGCGTTCCATCTTGTTATCCTGCCTTGATTGTGGCGGGCTGCGCCCGCCGTCTGTTTAAGCAAACCGGGGTTTGCTCACAAAAAAATGACGATCGGATTACAGATTAGTCTGCATATCAGTTTTTCGTCTTATTATCCAGCAGGCAAAATCGGTTTCGGATCAGGAAAGGCTCGGGCGTTTCAATGCGGCCAGGGAGCGAAAACACCGTTAAGCCGCGTTCCCTTAAACGTCGAAGAGCATCTCCAAGCTTTCCCTGGTCAGGGATTTAAAGATGTTCTGATCCGGAATGATGGCGTCGGCCACGTCCCGTTTCTGGTCTTGCAGTTGCAGGATTTTTTCCTCCACCGTGTTCTGGCAGATCAGCTTGTAGGAGAATACCTGCCTGGTCTGGCCGATGCGGTGCGTGCGGTCGGTGGCCTGGCTTTCCACGGCCGGGTTCCACCACGGGTCGTAGTGAATGACGTAGTCGGAACTGGTCAGGTTCAGGCCGGTGCCGCCTGCCTTGAGGGAAATCAGGAAGATCGGGATGTCCGGCGAATTGTTGAAGCGGTCCACCTGCTCGAAGCGATCCTTGCTCGAACCGTCCAGGTAGGTGAAGGGGATTTCCTGCAACTGCAGCCAGGAACGGATGATGTGCAGCATCTGCACGAACTGCGAGAACACCAGCACTTTGTGCCCTTCCTCGACAATGTCCGTGATCATGTCTTTGAAAGCGTCAAACTTGCCCGAGGGGAGGTTGGTGGAAACGCCCGGCAGGTCCAGCTTGAGCAGGCGGGGGTGGCAGCAGATCTGGCGCAGCTTCAAGAGGGCGTCCAGAATGGAGATCTGGCTCTTGGCCATGCCCTTTTTGTCCACGGAACTGAGTACCTGCTCCTTGAGTTTTTTGGCCAGCATGGCGTAGAGCTCGGCCTGCTCGTCCACCAGGCCGCAGTAGGTGACGTTTTCGATTTTCGGCGGCAGGTCCTTGGCCACCTCGGACTTGGTGCGGCGCAGGATGAAGGGCGTAACCCGGGTGCGCAGGAAGTCCAGGGTTTCGTTGTCGCCTTCCTTGATCGGCTTGACCACGCCGCGCTGAAAGGCGTGCTGCGCCCCCAGAAAGCCCGGCATGAGGAATTCGAACAGCGACCAGAGCTCGAACAGATTGTTTTCAATGGGCGTGCCGGAAAGGCACAGGCGCATGCGGGCGTTGATCTGCCGCACCGAGACCGCCGTGATGGTGCTCGGGTTCTTGATATTCTGGGCTTCGTCCAGGATGATGCTGTTGAACTCGTGCTTTTTGAGCTGGTCCAGGTCGCGCCGGAGCAGGGCGTAGGTGGTGAGCACCAGGTTGTAGCGGTCGATGTCTTTGAACAGGTTCTGGCGCTTGTTGCCGTAGATGACCAGCTTGCTCATGCGCGGCACGAATTTTTGCGCTTCGCGTTCCCAGTTGGGCAGTACCGAGGTGGGCACCACGATCAGGTTGGCGCCTTCGTAGCCGTGCTCCAGCATGTACTGGATGAAAGCCAGGGTCTGCACCGTCTTGCCCAGGCCCATTTCGTCGGCCAGAATGCCGCCGAAGCCGTATTCGTTCAGGAAATTCAGGTAGGAGATGCCCTGGCGCTGGTAGCCGCGCAAGTCGGCCTGCAGGCCCCGGGGGAGATCCACCGGAGCGATTTCCTTGAAGTTGTGAATTTTTTCCCGCAGCGTATTCCAGAAAGAGTCGGTCTGGGCGCCCGGCAGGTCGTCCAGCAGGCTGTCCAGCACCGGCGCTTCAAACTGCTGGAAGGTGTTTTTGGGCGGTTCGTTCGGGTCCAGCCCCAGGGCCTGCAACTTGTGCGAGATTTTTTGCAGCCAGGATTCCGGCAGGCTGGTGTAGGAGCCGTCCTTGAGCTGGGTGTAGCGCTTGCCTTCCACCCAGGCTTTCCAGATTTTTTCCAGCGGCACGCTCTGGCCGTCGTACTGGATGTCGATGTTCAGGTTGAACCAGCGGTCCTGCTCGTTGCTTTCCACCACGGCGGTGATGGTGGGCTTGGCCAGGCGCACTTTGTAGCGGGTAAGGTTCTTTTCGCCGTAGACGCGGAAATCCTCCACCAGCTTGGGGTAGGCGTCCAGCAGGAAGTTGATGGCGTCTTCGGGTTCCAGGAACCAGACCCGGTTGTTCCGGGGTTGGAACTTCATTTCCATGAGCATGTTGATCAGGAAGGCTTCCTTGTCCGGATCCCGGTGGATCATGTAGTTCAGGCATTCATAGGCATAACTGCCGGTCTGGAATTCGGGGCGCGGGCCGCTGAGCAGAAACTCGCCGTGCGCGGTTTCGTAAATATTCTGGATTTCCAGAGTGAGCAGGCTCCCCTCCTCGTCCAGGAAGAGCTTGGGGTTGTAGGTGGCCGGCATGAAAGCCGGTTCCATGCTCTTCAGGAATTCTTCCGGCTCGTAAAGGTCGGAAGAGGGGAGCTGCGTCCAGACCCGATCCAGGAATTCCGAAAGCTCTTCCTGCGGAATGACCGTGTTTTTCTGCATCAGGCCGTGGATAATTTTGGTGTTCAGGGTGGTGTGCACCGGGTGGAAGCTCTGCTTCCAGCACACCCACATGGGCATGAGGCCGTGGAAAGTGGTGTTGTCTTCCGAAATTTCCATGGTCTTGCCGCCCTGGCGGTGCAGCAGCACGCTGAAGGAAAGATTGGTGCCGTCGTCCAGCCTGGGGTGGAGTTTGAGATCCAGCGGCACCGTGGAAACGTTGCAGTAGGTGTCGGTATCTTTCCAGAACAGGAAATATTCGCGCCGGATGCTCCAGAAAAACCAGGTGAGCAGTCCGTCCGGAATGCTTACCCGGTGGCCGTAATAATCCATGTTCTGGCCGATCAGCCGGGCCAGGGCCGGCAGGTCGGGAGAAAGTTCGCACCAGGAGGGATTTTCGATAATCTGCTCCAGGGTGATCTCGCTGTGCACGCCCGAGAGGCCGGATTTGTTCTGTCTGGCCCGGAACAGCTCCACCTGAAGCCGCCCCGGTTCCGGGTAAAGGCGGAACACAAAATAGTGTTTGCTGGTTTCCGGCTCCAGCTCAAGCTGGAAGAGGCTGCGAAAGCTCTGGCGCCAGTCGTGCTTGAGCAGGGGCTGGGGCGGGCCGCTGCCTTCGTCTTTTTTTTCCTGGCTGTTCAGGGCGTACATGGCCAGCGCGGCCACGTGCGCGCACATGCCGGAAAAGCTGTCCGCGCTGCAGTTGCACATATGGGTGATGCCGCCTTCGTTTTCCGCAATGGAAATGCCGGGGCGGAACACTTGCAGATCGTCGCCCATTACGCTGCCGCTGATTTCGTAATAGGGCCCGTCATGCTTGAGATTGATTTTTTGCACCGAGGAGCGCTCAAGTAGACCCTGCGCTTCCTCCAATATGTATTCAGGAATAGAATCTTCTATAACTTCCTGTAAAATATTAATTATTTTAGATTCGCCAACATTCATATATCAGGAACAGCTCCGGTTAATCCTGCAGAACATAGTAATTTAAAAGCGAGTCAATTTTTGCTATGATAGCAATACAGCAGTATCAATTCATTGGAATTTATCTAATTTATTTAGTTAGCATAAAATTCGTTTTTAGCAAGATTTTATTGTGATAAACCAGCATGATCAAGAAATTTGAAATAACTCAGGCAAATACCGGCATGGTGCGCTTCGCCGCCGTGCTTGCCCTGTTCGCGTTCTGGCAGGTGCTGTCATTATTTTGCCCGGTGTCGGCAACTTGCGTTCGCGCAGCCACGGTAGCGCCGGAAACGGCGGCGGAGGAGGAGGAAGAGTTCGAGCGCGCCCGCTCCGGCCCCGCTCGGGTGGATATCGGTGACGGCCTTCCCGTTTACGGCGGCCTCACGCCCTACCTTCCCGGCTCCGTGCCCGGCGACGCCCTGGTAACCGGCGCCATAGGCAAGCCCAGTACGCTGATCCGGGTACTGGGGACGGACGCCTCCTCCAGCGAAATCAGCGACAAGCTGTTCGTCGGGTTGCTCAAGTTTGATAAAAACCTGAACGTGGTGCCGGAAGCGGCGGAATATTACCAGGTGCTGGACGACGGTTTGCGGCTGCGCTTCAAGCTGCGGCGCGGCATTATCTGGAGCGACGGTAACGAGCTGGACCTGGACGACGTGGAATACACCTACCGCATGATGATCGACCCGAACACGCCCACGGCCTATTCCGGCGACTACAAGCAGGTGAAGGAATTCCGCCGCCTGCCCGAAGTGGACGGCTGGACGTTTGAAGTGGTTTACGAAAAACCTTTCCCGCGCGCCCTGATGAGCTGGATGACAGACATTTTGCCGCGCCGCGCCCTGGCGGGCGAAGATTTGCGCAAAACCCCGCAACTGCGCAACCCGGTGACCAGCGGGCCGTTCCGCCTGAAAAGCTGGGAAAACGGCGTGCGGGTCACCCTTGCGGCCAACCCGGATTACTTTGAGGGGCGGCCCAACCTGGACGG
>JAISDX010000067.1 GCA_031264465.1 Deltaproteobacteria bacterium
TCGTCATCGCCGGAAGCATACCAGGCGAAGAAGCCGGGGGTGCCCCAGTCCAGGCTGTAGTCAATCGCCAGAGCCACGAGCCAGCCGTCGCCTTCCAAGGCGTCAATGTTGTTCCCGCCAATGGAGGTGGTCGTGGAGTCGGAAGAATCGTTCTTCAGCTTGGCGTACATGGCGTCAAACTTGATTTCCAAAGCGTCTACGGGAGTTACGGCAAGGGCGATGCCGCCGGCGTAGACGTTGGACTTGTCGTCAAACCAGACGCCATTAGGAAATTCGTCTTCGTCGAGGGTGGTGTAGCCGTTTTCCCAGAAGCCGGAATGCGATCCGGCGCTGGCGTAGGAGATCCAGGGAGAAATGACGAACTGGTCGTAGTTGAAGTCCACAAACAGGCCGAACATGTCGGTGTCGTTATTTTTCAGGTTGCCGCTGGTGTCGCGCCAAGGGCGAGCCCAAGCGGCGGTGATGGACACTTCGTCGGTAAGGCTGGCGGTAAGGGACACGCCGGCCATTTCGCCGCCCCAGAAGGGGTTGCCGAACACGGCGCTGGGCATGGCAATGTAATGCAGGCCCATTTTCACGTTCACCGGGGTTTCGGGCAGGTTGAAGTCGATATAAGCCCGGCGGACATAGGGGCTGGTATTGGTGGTATCCAGGGCGTAGCCGGCCTCGCTGGAACCCCATTCCTGGTCGTCTTCGCTGCCGAACTGCATCTGGATTACGCCGCGCAGGTTTTCAGAAGCGACAAAATCCACCTGGATGCGGGCGCGCTGCCGGGCGAAGAAGTGATCGGTTTCGTCATCTTTGCTGAAACCGGCGTTGTCGGTAAAGCCGAAGGCAAAATCCATTTCGCCGCTGACGCCCACTTCAAGGGCGCTGGCCTGGAGGGCAGAGCCGAAGATGAACGCGGCACCAAGCAGCAGTGCTATAATACGTTTCATGTTCCTTCCTTTGGGTTTGAGGGTTGAGATAATGAATGCGTCGTTATGCAAGCAATATTGAGATTGATAATGAATTTCAAAAAACTTTTCAAGCGGTAACAGTACAAAAAATAGTAAAATCCAAAAAAAATTAACCCGGGCAATTTGCCGTCAGCGCGTAAATGTCATATAAAGCTCGGGTTAACATTATCGTGAAAAACGGAGATTTATGAAAACCCCGCGAAAATCCACCCTGGGCACCAGCGCCAAAGTTGAACAACTCTGCGCCTGGCTTGAGGAAAAGAAAGCCAGGGAACTGGTGGCCCTGGACCTTACCTCCATCAAAAACATCAACTTTATTACCGACGCCATTATCGTGGCCGGCGCCTCTTCGTTGCGGCACGCCCGGGGCCTGGCCGACTTTGTCCTGGAACAGGCCAAGATCGAAAACTTCGAATTTTTCCAGATGGAAGGCTATAAAAACGGCCTGTGGGTCCTGCTGGATTTTAACGACATCATCTTGAACATTTTTCAGGACGAGCAGCGCGACCTTTACCGCCTGGAAGACCTTTACCCCGGTGCGGCGGTCATGCGCGATGATCGCATGAAATAGGGCGACCGCGCGGATATTTACACCCAGAGATATTTATGATCAATTTGAAACAAACGCTGAAACCGACTTTTCTCGTCATTCTGGACGGCTGGGGCCTGGCTCCGGCCGGACCGGGCAACGCCGTAAGCCTGGCTGACACGCCCACCCTGAAGCGGGTGTTGGCCAGCCCACGCCGGGCCTCTCTGGCCTGTTCCGGGCGCGACGTGGGCCTGCCCGCCGGCTTTATGGGCAACTCCGAAGTCGGACACATGAATATCGGGGCCGGGCGCATTGTTTACCAGGATATGACCCGCATCGACCTGGCCATTGAAAATCACAGCCTGGAAGCCAACCCGGTGCTGGAGGAGCTTCTGGCCGGGGCTATGGCCCGGGGCGGGGCGGCGCACTTTATGGGGCTTTTGTCCGACGGCGGCGTGCACAGCCATATCGAACACCTGTTCGCGCTGCTGGAACTGGCCAAAAAAAAGGGCGTCCCGGCTTATGTGCATGCCTTTATGGACGGGCGGGACACCTCCCCCACCAGCGGCGTCGATTATGTGGAACAGCTTTTGGAAAAAATGCGCGAACTCGGGCACGGCCGCCTGGCCAGCCTGACCGGGCGCTACTACGCCATGGACCGCGACAAGCGCTGGGAAAGGATCAAGGAAGCCTGGGAACTTTTGGCGCACGGCCGGGGCCTGGCGGTGGAAGACCCGGCGGCCGCTCTGCGCGCGGCCTACGCCACCGGCGAAACCGACGAATTCATCAAGCCCCGCCTGGTTGCGCACCAGGGAGAAAAACATTTCATCCGCGATAATGACGCCTTGTTTTTCTTCAATTTCCGGGCGGACCGGGCCAGGGAAATCAGCGCCTGTTTTTTTGAAGAGAAATTCGACGCCTTTGAGCGGGGCGCGCGCCCCGACTTGGCCGCGTTCGCCAGCCTTACCCAATACGACGAGCACATGGCCATTCCGGCCGCCTTCGGGCCGGAAGAAATTAGCATGGTGCTGGGCGAGGTTGTTTCAAACTTGGGGCTGGCCCAACTGCGCATTGCGGAAACGGAAAAATACGCCCATGTGACCTATTTTTTCAACGGCGGGCGCGAGGAGCCGTTTGCCGGGGAAGAGCGCAAGCTCGTTCCCTCGCCGCGCGATGTGGCCACTTATGACCTCAAGCCGGAAATGAGCGCCCACGCCGTGAAGGACGCTTTTATTGCCGCCTGGCTGGAAAAACGCTATCCTTTCGTGGTCTGCAACTTCGCCAACCCGGACATGGTGGGTCACACCGGGGTTATTCCGGCTGCCGTCAAGGCGCTGGAGACCGTGGACGAATGCGTGGCCGCCATTTGGGAACTGGCCCGGCGCGAAGGGTGCCGTCTGATCATTACCGCCGACCACGGCAATGCCGAGGAAATGCTCACGGCCGACGGCAAACCCATGACGGCGCACAGCCTGAACAAAGTGGCTTTCGTAGTGCTGGAGGAAGGCCCGGGCCATCAGACCTGGCGCTTGGCCCCGGCCGGGAAGCTCGGCGACATCGCCCCCACCATTCTGAACTTGTGGGGCCTGGACATTCCGTCTGAAATGACCGGCGACAGCCTGGTGCAAAATAACGGAGCCGCCGGTGAGCAAGAGCGTTAAGCCGGTAAAACCGGTCAAACCCGTGGATATCGAACTGGTGTTCGTGTATGCCTGCCCGTTTTGCAAGCGCGAACTCACCATGATCGCTCCCACCATGGCCGCCATGGTGCAATGCGACGTGTGCGGCAAGCACTTTCCTGTGGTGCCGGTGGAAGAGCGCACCGTGTCGTTTATCCGGCTGATTCTGAATAACGGCGCGGCCGCGGTTGACATTGATTATATGTAATCCGCGTTTCCTTAAATTCAGGGCTCAATTACCACTTCGCGGCACAATTCCGGCACCAGATACTTGGCGGCGATGTCCCGCAGTTGTTCCGGGGTGACGGTGGCTGCGTCCGTGATTTGCCGGGTGGCGGTGTCGAGGGGCAGGCCGAGAACGGAGAAGGTGGCGGTTTCGGAACTGCGCGCTCCCAGGCTTTGGTGGGTGCGGTAATATTCGCCCTGCATGGCGTTTTTGCCGCGATCCAGCTCTTCCACCGGGAGCGGATTTTCGCGCAGGTCGGCAATCACCTTGCGGAAGCTGGCGCGCGCCTGCTCCAGTTTGGCCGGCTCGGTGCCGATATAGAAAATGAGCATGCCGCTCTTCTGGCTGACCCAGGGAATGGCGGTGACGGAATAACCCAACCCCTGCTTGTCGCGCAGTTCGCCAAAAAGCAAGCCGCTCTGACCGGAGAGGATCGATTGCAGCAAATCCAGGGCGGCCGCGTCCGGGTGGCCGATGGGCACGGTGGGGTAAACCAGCATCAGGTGGGCCTGGTTACGCCCCGGCATTTTGATGACCAGGTCGGTCTTGTCGGTCCAGCCCGGCGCGTCCAGAGACCGGTTGGGCGTGGAGGGTTCCGGCAGAGCCCGGGCCTGGGCGATAATCTGCTCGCGTTCGAACGTGCCGCACACGGCCAGCACCCAAGGTTCGGCTTTCTGGCGGTTCCAAAAATCGACAATTTGCTTCCGGCTGAAGTTTTTGACGCCTTTCTCGGTGCCCAGGGTCATGTAGCCGTAAGGGTGGCCGCCATACAGGTAGGGCATGAGCTTGCGGAACCCCTGGCTCAGGGGCTGGTCTTCCGCCGTCCGGATGGCGGCCAGTTGGTTATTGCGCGCCCGGGCCAGTTCCTCCTCCAGGAAAGCCGGCTGGCTGATGGTCAGGCGCAGAAGTTCGAACATGTCGGCGTTGAAGCGCTCCTGGAAGCTCAGGTTGAACGCAAAACTCTGGCGCCCGGCCGTGACGCCAAGAGAGGCGGCCCGGTCGGCCAGATAGTCTTCGTACTGGGTGGCACTGAGCGTACCGGCGCCCTTGCTGAGCAGGGCGGCGGCAAGAGCGGCCAGGCCCTGCTCGTCGGAGGCAAGCATCGAGTCGGAGCCCGCGAACATCAGGCTGGCCGAAACGTAGGGCAGGGTGGAATCCGGTATGAGAATGAGCTTGCGCCCTGGCCCCAGGTCGACAACTTCCGTTGCGCCCGTGCCGGTCAGGACGGCCTGCGGTTTGGTCACCGCTTCCTGGGTAGGCCATTCCTGCCGCAGGATGGCGTACAGATCTTCCTCGCTCAAAATGGCTGGGCCGGGCATGGCTGGAGCGGCCGAGACAGCGGAAGGCCCGGTTCCTTCCGGAGTCTCCGGCCCCCCTTCCGGAGCCAGGACGCGCAGCGTCAGGCGTTCAGGCCTGACAATGTCGGCCAGTTCGCCGCGCAAATCCTGCAACGCTGCCTTGCGCAGGCTGTAGAGGTAATTTTTTTCGCCCCGGCTGCCGTTGTCAAAAAATTCAAAATAGCCCAGCTTGGAGGTCAGGCCGGAAAGCGTTTCTTTGGAACGGAACATGGTGTCCTCAACGCTCAGCTTGACCCGGTCCAGTTCCTGTTGGGTGAACTGCAGTTCGTTTATATTTTTTAAATCCCGCACGAGTTCACGCCAGAAAGGCTCCAGCTTGTCCGCGTCCAGCACCACGTTCAGGTAGAGTAGGCCGACGCGCTCAAAGCCGTGGCTGGACAGGGAAATGTTGTCCACAAGCTGCCGCTCGTATTTGTACTTGCGGTAAAGATAAGAAGTGTTTCCCTGGCCGAGCAGTTCGGCCAGGATATCCAGGTTAACGGAGCATGCGTCCATTTGCGGGACCGAGGGAAAGGCCAGGCCCAGATACACCTTGTTCCAGGGGCCGGTATTGACTTCAATGTCCGGCCCGGCGGCGGGCAGGGCGGCCAAGTCCATTTCCTCGGGCGGGAACACCAGGCGGTTGTTCGCGAGCGGCCCGTACAGGGCTTCGACTTCCTGGCGTACCGCCTGCGGGTCTACGTCGCCGCAGATGAGCAGCATGGACGATTGCGGCTGATAGTGGCGGTTTATATAGTTGACGATATCCTGGCGGGTGATGGAGTTGATCACGTCCTCATAGCCGATGATCGGGCGGCTGTAGGGCGTGTCCCGTAAAACGGCCGTGTGCAGCAGTTTGAAAAGCAGGTTGCCGGGGTCATCCTCGCCCCGTTTCAGTTCGGATATGACCACTTTTTTTTCGGAATCCAGGTCGTTCGCGTCCAGGGTGGGGTGGAAAGCCATGTCTTCCAGCACATCCAGGCCGACACGCCAATGTTCGGAGGGCAGGTCCGCCAGGTAGACGGTGTAATCGAAGCTGGTGGCCGCGTTGATGTAGCCGCCGATCTTTTCAATGGCTTCGGCCAGTCCGCCCTGGGGGCGCTTCTGGGTGCCTTTAAAGACCATGTGCTCCAGCAGATGGCTTATGCCGGCTTCTTTTGGCGTTTCGTAGGTGGAGCCGGCATGCACGTAAAGACGGAGCGAAACCAGCGGAAAGCGGTGGTCCTGCACCACCACCACTTTAAGCCCGTTGGCGAGCCTGAAGATTTCCGGCTCCGTGGAGGCGGAAGCCCGCGCCGACGACGGGCCGGCCAAGCCGAAAACAAGGCCGAGCATCAGCAGGACTCCGGAAAAAATAAAGGCTTTAAGTTTGAGCATGCTGGAACTCCTGTGAACATTCTTATTCCAATTAAAGGTGCATTAATAGCAGGGTTTGTGGTTTTTCGCCAGTTTTGGATCAGGCGCCGTCGCTTTGGCTGAGTTTGGTCAGCAACAGTTCGTGGGCGGAAAAAAACGTTTCGTTCCCTGCCAGGGAAAGCCCCAGCGCCGCCAAGGTCAGAGCCAGGGGAGAGGCATACGAGCAGCTCCAGTCAAAAACAAATTCAAAGGTCGCGTGGCCCGGGGGTGAACTGTTTTGCTTTCTTATTACCGGCACCAAGGCCCTGGCGTCCAGTTCCCGGGTATGTTTTTTTCCCTGCTTGACCCAGGCGAGGCCGGTTTTGGCGGTAAAGCTCTCCACGGCTTGCAGGAAAAGCGCGTGCCGTTCTTCGCCGCCGACCCATTCGATCCGGTAGGTTTCACTTACGGCTTCGGCCGGGCGCTGGTGCAGGGGGAGCTTTACGGCCTCGGTCACGTTCAGGCCGCGCGGCAGTCCCCGGAAAGAGGCCAGAACCTCTGCCGGCGTGCGCGCTTCGCGCAGGTAGAGCGAAAACCACTCCCGCCGGCTGGCCACACCCACCGGCAGCGCCCGGGCAAAAGAAAGGAGCGGGGCGGGCTTGAAGCCCTGGCTGAAAGCCAGGGGCAGTTTGCCGCGCCGCATGGCCCGCTCCAGTACGGCCTGCAGTTCCAACTGGCTGATGCAAGTGGCCGGGCCTTCCTTGCGGTACCAGATGCGGTAGTGGTTCACTTTGTTGACCAGCGAGGCGGCCAGGGCCGGAGGCAGGTTTTTGGGGTTCTGTTCGCTGTTCTTGCCCTCGACCCAGGCCCTGGTAATCACCCGGCCGTGCTCGTCCAGGCGGGCTTGGTGCGCAGCCTGGTCCCGCTGCGGCAGGTTCAGGCGGTTTGAGTAACCGCCGACGCACACGCCGCAGTTTTGGCAGCTTGCGTAACGGCAGTCGGGCGTAACCTGGCCAGTCAATCCGCGCTCGCGTTCGGCCAGCAAAAACTGCTTGCTCAGGCCGCAGCTCAGGTGCTCCCAGGGCAGGGGAGCGTTCAGGTTCAAAGCGCCGGTAAATTCTTCCGGCCTAAGGTTGTTTTCGCGCATGGCCTCAAGCCAAGGCTCCAGTTTGAACTGATCCACCCAGGCCGTGAACAGATCGCCTTTGCGGTAGGCGTCTTCCACCACCTTGGCCAAGCGGCGGTCGCCGCGCGAGAAAATGCCTTCCAGAAAACTCATGTCCGCTTCGTGCCAGCGCAATTTGATGCGCTTTTCCGGCTTTACGGCGTTCAGGAGCAGTTTGATGCGCCGCTTCATTTCCGCCAGCGGTATTTGCGCCTCCCACTGGAAAGGGGTGTGTGGCTTGGGCACGAAAGGCGAGACCGAGGCGGTGATTTGCAGGCGCTTGATGCCCGGGCCGGCGCAGTCGCGCGCTTTTTTGCACAGGTCGATTATGGCCAGGAGGTCTTCGTCGGTCTCGCCGGGGAGCCCGATCATAAAGTAGAACTTCACCTGTTGCCAGCCGTGCTCGAAGAGCTTCTGGGTGTGCAGGATCAGCTCTTCCTCGGTAACTCCCTTGTTGATCACATCGCGCAGGCGCTGGCTGCCGGCCTCCGGTGCCAGGGTGGCGCCAGTGCGCCTGATGCCGGCCATGCGCTCCATGATGGCGTCGTCAATGGAGCCAACGCGTAGCGAGGGGAGCGAAACGGCGATTTGCTCTCTGGCGCAGCGGTCGATGCTGCTCATGAAAAACGTTTTTAAAGCGGAAAAGTCGCCCGTGCTCAGCGAAAGGTAGGAAACTTCGTCAAAACCGGTGCCGGAAAGGCAAGTCTCCAAAAGCTCCCCAAGCTTTGGCAGGCTACGTTCCCGCACCGGGCGGTACACCATGCCGGCCTGGCAAAAACGGCAGCCCCTGGTGCAGCCGCGGGCGATTTCCAAAGTCAGGCGGTTATGCACCGCCCCAAAGGGCACCGGCTGATTGACCGGGTAAAAAGCGTCATCCAGCGACTTCAAGGCGCGGCGGGTAATTTTTTCGTACCCGGCTTTACGTGGATGTGGCGGCAGGCGTGAGCCGCTTTCCTCAAAAAATGCCGGTACGTAAATACCGGGAATGGCGGCGGCCAGTTCGAGAATGCGCGCCTTTGAGAGGCCGTCGACCTTGCTCCGCTCAAGCAGGCGCATGAATTCCGGCAATACTTCTTCGCCGTCGCCCAGGAACATCAGGTCGAAAAAGGGCGCCATGGGCTCGGCCGCCAGGGTGCAGCCGCCGCCGGCCGCGATCAGCGGCGCGTCCGTATCCAGCCGCTGCGCGCTGTAAAGAGGTATCCCGGCCAGGTTCAGCATGTACAGAACGTTGGTGTAGCACAGTTCATGGGTCAGGCTGAAGCCGATCAGGTCGAACTC
>JAISDX010000094.1 GCA_031264465.1 Deltaproteobacteria bacterium
AAGGCGAGGCCAAGCGGCGGGAAATCGAACCACTGCGCGACCGGGCCAGGGAAAAATTGCACGCGGCGCTGAGCGAAGAAGAGCGCGACACTCTGCACGCCCTCCTGGACAAGCTCCAGGGACTGCGCGAAGATTGATCGCCCGGCCAGGGCGGAAAAAGACCCGGGTAATTATCTGAATTTTTCCGGTAAGAGGAAGTTCAGGACCGGCGGCATACGCCCTTCCGAAGGCCAGAGCCGGACCAGGCCGGCCGGGCGTTTCGACCATTCGCCGCCGAGGATCAGGCTCTCCAGGTCAAAGGGGGCCTGGCTCCAGACGTCCCAGAACAGGCGCCGCCCAATCAACCCGGCCGGGCTTTGCCGGAAGGACTCGGCAGCCGGGCCGCCTTTACCCCCCTTCCCCCAAACAACTTGCGCCCCGGTACAGGCCAGATTTTGCAGGCCGCGCCGCTCCAGGCGCAGACAGAGGTCCGCATCGGCATAGTGGCCGGGGGCGTAATTGATGCTGAAGCCGCCTTCCCGCAAGAAAATTTCACGGCGCAGCAGCAGACAGGCCGAAGGCAGGCAGCGGGCCGGGGTGTTGCCAGGCGGTTTTTCCCCGCCCGCCAGCAAATTGAAGACCAACTCGCCGTTTTCCAGCCGGCCGCCCAACCAGCGCCCGGCCCCGGCCGCCGTGACCAGCGCTCCCACGGCGCCGGTTTCGGGAGCGGAGCCGCAAGCGAGCAGTTCGTCCAGCCAGCTCGGGCTGGCCGGCTCGACATATGGTTCCAGAAAAAGCAGGTATTCGCCGGCCGCCTGTTCGGCCGCCCGGTTCCAGGCCAGCAGCCGGCCGCAGTCGCCGGCGAACCAGGCGCAGCGCAGCGGGCCGGGCTGGCCGCCGGCATGGCGCAATTCCATGGCCCGCCGGTAGAGGAGCGGCATGGCTTCGCCAAAGCCGGCCAAAATGAGTTCCGCTCCGCCAAGCTTGGCGCAGGTTTGGGCAAAAGCGCCCATGGCCCGCTCGTCGGCCAGGAAGGCGGCCGCGTCGCCCACCGGTAAGATCAGGCTGACGGCTGCGCCGGCCCCATCGGCCCCCCCGGTCCCTTCAGCCGCGCCGCGCGCTCCCAGCCAGCGCAGCCCTGCGGCGGACTGTTCCAGTTCGTAAACCGGCGGCATGGCCAGCATCAGGCTCCCCTGGCGGCGGGCGAACAGCCAGGATTCGCCCATGTATTGCCTGCGGCCGCTCATGCTGCCGCCGTCCATCCGGCACATGTAGTCGCCGCCGATTTTCGGCACATAGGTAAACGGATAATGGCGGGCCAGGCGCTGCCAGAGGTCCCAGTCCTCGTGCCCGCGCAGGTAGGCGGCAAACCGGCCGCTGCGTTTCAGGCAGTCGGCCCGGAGCAGCACCGTGAACACGGCGGTGATGTTGGTGGCGGCCAGCCTGGCGAAGTCGAAAGGTTCGGACATGTACTCCCAGGCGCCCACGGGCCTGAGCGCGCCCTCTTCCAGCCGCAGCCCCACCAGGCGGTAGTCGGAATAGACCACCGGCAGGCCTTGCGCCTCGGCCAGTTCGCTCAGTTGGGCCAGTTGCTCCGGGCGCAGGATGTCGTCGTCGTCAAGATAGGCCAGGTATTTGCCGCGCGCCGCCCGCGCGCCGCTGTTGCGGGCCGCCGGCAGCCCCAGGCGGCTGCGCGGGTGGATTACCAGGGTGATGTCCAGGGCGCCGGCCGACCCGGCAGGGGCGGCATTGGCAAAGGCGGCCGCGATATCGGTCACGTCGTCCTCGCCGTCGTTGACCAGCACCACTTCAAAATCGCGGCAGGTTTGCGCGGCAAGGCTCCCCAGGGCGCGCGGCAGCAAATCCCGCCGGTTGCAGGTGGGGACGATGACCGTGATTAGCGGATTTTCAGGCATATGGGCGGCTCCCCGGCGTCGGCATCTTCGGCCCGCTTGATGATTTCGGTGCCGATGCCGCTGTCGGTGAACAATTCCAGCAGGATGCAGTTTTCCAGCCGGCCGTCGATAATCATGGCCTTGTCCACCCCGCCGGCCAGAGCGTTTACGCAGCACTGGATTTTGGGAATCATGCCGCCGGTGAGCAGACCGCTTTCCAGAAGGCCGGAAATTTCGGCACGCGGGATGGAGCGGATCAGTTTTTTCTCTCCGTCCAGCACCCCGGCCACATCGGTGAGCAGAAGCAGGCGCTTGGCCCCCAGAGCGGCGGCCACGGCCCCGGCCACGGCGTCGGCGTTGATGTTGTAAGCTTCGCCCTGGTCGTCAACCCCCACCGGGGCGATGACCGGAGTAAAGCCGGCGGCGTGCAGGGCCGTGAGCAGGCTGGTTTCCACCCGCACCACTTCGCCCACCTTGCCAAGGTCGACGACGTCGGGCGGCGCGGCCGGGTCCGAACTGAGGGAGGTGAGGGAGCCGGGGCGGGTCATCTGGAGCTTGCGGGCCTTGATCAGGTGGGCGTCCTTGCCGGAAAGGCCCACGGCCTTGACGCCGGCCAGATTCAGACGGTTGACGATATCCTTGTTGACCGAACCCACCAGCACCATTTCCACCACTTCCATGGTGGCGGCGTCGGTAACGCGCTGCCCTTCGCGGAAAGTGGACTGAATGTGCAGTTGGTCCAGCATGCT
Source organism: Deltaproteobacteria bacterium (assembly GCA_031264465.1). Taxonomy (GTDB): domain Bacteria; phylum Desulfobacterota; class Desulfovibrionia; order Desulfovibrionales; family Desulfovibrionaceae; genus WRHT01. The sequence goes on from JAISDX010000094.1 coordinate 2,624, forward strand.
GCCGATTTGCGGCCCGCCGCCGTGCACGATGACCGGGTTGATGCCCACATAGCGCAACAGCGCGATGTTCTTGGCAAAAGCCTGCTTGAGTGTGTCGTTCTCCATGGCGTGGCCGCCGTACTTGATGACTATGGTCTGGCCGTAAAAACGCTTGATATGGGGCAGGCACTCAATGAGAAACCGGGCTTGTTCCTGTTGTACGCTCATATTGGTTCCATTTGTTGATGGTGTTACATCCCGCCATTAAGGCGCCTATTCTTAATTGTGGAGCATGGAGTAAAAACGGGCCAGACGTGGGCTGGCGTAAATGCCCAGGCGGCTTTTCAGCCATTCGCCGTCCTTGTTCCGGACCTTGAAGCGCCTGACGTCCAGAGCCGCTCCGGCATCGCCGGCAAGGCCTGGCCGGTTGGGCCCCACGGCCACCGTGAAAAACACCGCAAAACCGGCCTCGCGCCCGGCCGCGAGCGCCTCCGGCGAAAATTTGCCCCAAGGCCAGCAGAAGCTGCGCACTTCGTGCCCCAGTTCCCGGTACAAAACGGCGTGGTTTTCCCGCATAATTTCGGCATAGCGCCGGCGGGCGTGTTCCGCCGGCTCTGTCAGGCCCAGGCGGCCGTGCCGGGCCTTAAGCTTTTCCAGGGCCAGAGCCAGTTGGTCCACCAGCCCGGGGTTTTGAAAAAACTCGTAAGCGCCGACTTCGTCCTGCGGCACGGTGTCTTCTGCCAGTCGCACCAGCTCGGGCAGCGGCAAAAAAGCCCGGTTGGCCAGTTCGGGCACGGCCTTGAACCTGGGCAGCCCCCACAAAAACTCCGGCCAGGTGCGGTAAAAAGTGCGCGGCTGCGGCCCGGGGCGGTAAAAATCCTTAAAATCCGGACCGGCGAAAACGCTGTTGTGGGCCAGGGAATGCGCGGCAATGGAAATTTCGCCGCTCTGCTCCATGCGCCGAGCCTCGGCCCAGGTGAAAAACAGATCCTGCCGGGTTTCGTAGCCGTCGGCTGCGGCGCGCATAGGCTCGTCCACCGGGGGCAGATCCGCCACTTCGCAGCGCCCGGCCCAGACGTCTTCAAGAGTCGGCCGGGGCTCGGGAGTTTCGGCCCGCTCGGCGCTGGCCCGGTCAAGGCGGTCGCTCACCGCGAAAATCACGGCCTGCTGCCCGTATTCGCGCAGAATAGGCCAGGCATGGACGTAGTTGTCCAGGTAGCCGTCATCGAACGTCATCAGGAAAGACTTGGGCGGGAGCGATTCGCCGCGCAACAGAAAAGCCTCGGCCTCGGCCAGGCTTACCCCGGACCAGCCGCTTTCGCTCAGAACCCGGCACTGATCCTCGAACACCGCCGGGGTGACGGCGGTGCTGTTCGGATAGTTGCTCACGTAGTGGTGCATGAGCACCGGCAGGCTTTTGGCTTCTTTACCCATTTTTATTTCAAGTATGATGAATGAAAACGTTATATATTCAGGTATGCCTTGACTAAGAAACTAATCTCCTTAATTTGTATCTGAATATATTCAAATATCAGCTCTTGCAAGGAGAACCATATAAAATGGGCGTTGAATACAAGGATTATTATAAATTGCTCGGTGTTTCCCGCAACGCCTCCAAAGACGAACTCGGCAAGGCCTATAAAAAACTGGCCCGCAAATACCACCCCGACCTCAACTCCGGCGACAAGACCGCCGAAAGCAAGTTCAAGGACGTCAACGAAGCCTACGAAGTGCTGAAAGACGACGAAAAACGCAAGCTTTACGACCAGCTCGGCCCCAACTGGCAGCACGGCCAGAACTTTCAGCGCCCGCCCGGCTTTGGCAATTTTACTTACAATTCCTACGGCAACATGGGCGGCAACGCGGGCGGCGGCGCGGGAGCCGGGGGCATGGGCGGCGGCACCTTTGACGCCTCCAGCTTCAGCGACTTTTTTGAAACCCTCTTCGGCGGCGGCAGGGGAGCCGGGGGCATGGGCGGCGGCCAGAGCTTCGGGCCGGACCCTTTCGGCAACTTCGGCCGCAAGGCCCGGCGCGGCAAGGACGTGGAGGCGGAACTGGCGCTGAGCCTGGAGGAAGCCTACCGGGGCGGACGCAAGACCATCAGCCTGACCACCAGCCAGGGCAACAAGTCGCTGGAAATAAACATTCCGGCCGGCGTGAAGGAAGGGGCGCGCATCCGCCTGGCCGGACAGGGCGAAAGCGGCGTGCCCGGTTCCGGCGCCCAGCCCGGCGACCTGTACCTGAAAGTGCGCTTGCAGCCGCACCAGGACTTTGCCCTGGAGCAGAACAACCTGGTCTACGACCTGATCCTCGCCCCCTGGGAAGCGGCCCTCGGCGCAAGACTGCGCGTGCCCACCCTGGAAGGGGAAGTGGAAATCGGCATCCCGGCCGGCTCGAGCAGCGGTAAAAAACTGCGCCTGCGCGGGCGCGGTCTGGGCAGCGGCGCCGCCAAGGGCGACGAGTACATCCGCATCGGCATTCGCGTGCCCGAAAGCTCCAGCGACGCGGAAAAGGAACTTTGGGAAAAGCTGGCTGCCGCCTCGAACTTTAAGGCCAGGGGGTAAGAGCCGTGGACATCAACATGCTCATCAGCAAAGAAAGCGACCTGCCCGTGCGCTCCACCCTGATCGCCTGGACCGAATTCGTAACCCTGTGCGACTGCCCGGTGGAACTGGTGCAGGAACTGATCGACCTGGGCTGGATTCGCCCGGCCCAAAGCGCCAACCAGGCCGACCTGTACTCGCACGGCGACGTCTACCGTATCCGCAAGCTGCGGCGCCTTTGCGCCGACTTCGACCTCAACCTCACCGGCGGCGCCATCATCGTGGACCTGCTGGGCCGCGTCCACGAGCTGGAACGCAAAATTTTGGAGTTGCAGGGCCTAGTCAAGTAATTTTTTTAGCCGCCGGCGGCGAACGCGCGGCTTTGAAAATAAAATTTAAGTTATTTCCTTATGGAGTTTGTTTATGGACATGAACAAGTTTACGGAAAAATCGCGCCAGGCTTTGAGCGAAGCTCAGAGCCTGGCCGTGCGCCTGGGGCACCAGAGCGTTGACGCCGAACATCTGGCCCTGGCCCTGGTGGAGCAGGAGCAGGGCTTGGTGGGCCGGATTATCGAGCGCATGGGCTTTAAGGGGCGCGACTATGCCGACGCCGTCATGCTGGAGCTCGGGAAAAAGCCTTCGGTGAGCGGCTCGGGCGCGGACGCGGGCCAGGTGAGCATGACGGGCCGCCTGCACAAGGTGCTGCTGAGCGCCGAGGAGAGCGCCAGGCGCCTTAAGGACGAATATATCAGCGTGGAGCATTTGTTCCTGGCTTTGGCCGAGGAGCCGGTCTCCACGCCCCTGGGCCGGGTGAACCGGACCTTCGGGATCACCCTGGACAAGATTCTGGCGGCCTTGACCCAAATTCGCGGCCATCAGCGCGTGACCAGCCAGAACCCGGAAGACAGCTACGAAGCTTTGGCCAAGTTCGGGCGCGACCTGGTGGAAGAGGCGCGCAAGGGGAAGCTGGACCCGGTAATCGGGCGCGACTCGGAAATTCGCCGGGCCATTCGCATTCTTTCGCGCCGCACCAAGAACAACCCGGTGCTTATCGGCGAACCGGGCGTGGGCAAGACGGCCATCGTGGAAGGGCTGGCGCACCGTATTTTGAACGGCGACGTGCCGGAGAGCCTGAAAGACAAGATGCTCTTCGCTCTGGACATGGGCGCGCTCATTGCCGGGGCCAAGTACCGGGGCGAGTTTGAAGAGCGCCTAAAGGCCGTGCTCAAGGAAGTGGAGCAGTCCGCGGGGCAGATTCTGCTCTTCATTGACGAACTGCATACGATTGTGGGCGCGGGCCGTACCGACGGGGCCATGGACGCCTCCAACCTGCTCAAGCCCATGCTGGCCAGGGGCGAGCTGCACTGTATCGGCGCCACCACCCTGGACGAATACCGCCGGTATATCGAGAAGGACCCGGCCCTGGAGCGGCGCTTCCAGCCGCTTTTGGTGGACGAGCCCGGCCAGGAGGACGCCATTTCCATCCTGCGCGGGCTGAAAGAGAAGTTTGAAGTGCACCACGGCGTGCGCATCGCCGACTCGGCCATTGTGGAGGCGGTAGTGCTCTCGACCAGGTATATCAGCGACCGGCAGTTGCCGGACAAGGCCATTGACCTGATCGACGAAGCCGCGGCCATGATCCGCACGGAAATAGACTCCATGCCGGCCGAACTGGACGAGATCAAGCGCCGGGTGATGCAATTGGAAATCGAGCGCGAAGCCTTGCGCAAGGAAAGCGACGCGGCTTCGCGCGAACGGCTGGACAAACTGGAGAACGAGTTGGAAAGCCTGCGCGGCAAGCAGGCCGACTTTCTGGCCCGCTGGGAAGAGGAAAAGCAGGCCATCAACCGGGTGCGCGTCCTCAAGGAAGAAATTGAAAAAACCAGGCGCCGGATCGAGGAAGCCGAACGGGCTTACGACCTTAACCGGGCGGCCGAACTGCGTTACTCCACCCTGCTGAACCTGGAAAAGGAACTGAACGAGCTGGCCAAAACCGGCGGCCCGGAGGCGGCCGAAGGCGAAAGCGCCCGAGAGGAACCGGGCGGACGGCTGCTCAAGGAGGAAGTGCGGCCGGAGGACATCGCGGAAATCGTGGCCCGCTGGACGGGCATCCCGGTGACCAGGCTCCTGGCCTCGGAAAGGGAAAAATTGCTCAAGCTCCCGGAAGTGCTGCACCAGCGCGTGGTCGGACAGGACGAGGCCGTGCAGGCGGTCTCGGAAGCGGTGCTGCGCTCGCGGGCCGGGCTGGCCGACTCGATGCGACCCATCGGCTCCTTCATTTTCCTCGGCCCCACCGGCGTGGGCAAGACCGAGCTGTGCAAGGCTCTGGCCCAGGCCCTGTTTGATACGGAAGAAAACATGGTGCGCCTGGACATGAGCGAATACATGGAAAAGCACGCGGTTTCGCGCCTGATCGGCTCGCCCCCCGGCTACGTGGGTTACGACGACGGCGGGCAACTGACGGAGGCGGTGCGCCGCAAGCCTTACAGCGTGGTGCTGTTTGACGAAATTGAAAAAGCGCACCCGGACGTGTTCAACACGCTGCTGCAAATTCTGGACGACGGGCGGCTCACGGACAGCCACGGACGGACGGTGGATTTCCGCAACACCATTATCATCATGACTTCCAACATCGGCTCGCACCTTTTGCTGGAAGGCATCGACAAGGACGGCGCACTGGCGGAGGACGCGCGCGCGGCGGTGCTGGGCGAACTGCGCAAGAATTTCCGCCCGGAATTCCTGAACCGGGTGGACGAGATTGCCACCTTCAAGCCGCTGCAGCTTGAGCAGATCAAAAAGATTGCCGAACTGCTGCTGGCCCGGCTGCGCTCGCGCCTGGCCGACCGCAAAATCGGCATCAGCCTGAGCGACGCGGCGGCCTGTTACGTGGCCGAGAGCGCCTACGACCCGGTTTACGGGGCCAGGCCGCTGCGCCGCTACTTGCAGCAGCACCTGGAAACGCCGCTGGCCAAAAAGATTATCGGCGGCGAGGTGCGCGACGGGCAGACGGTAAGCGTGGAGCTTGCGGACGGCGCGCTGGCCTTTACAGTACAGTAGCCAGGGAGGCGGAGCGGTTCGAATTGATATAACCATGCTATAAATCATGCAATTTGCGCCGACTGAAAAATTAGGCCAAATTTCCGCTTGCCTTTTCCGGCAAGAATGTATAGAAGCGTTTTTCGTTGCCGGCGTAGCTCAACTGGCAGAGCAGCTGATTTGTAATCAGCAGGTTGCGGGTTCGAGTCCCATCGCCGGCTCCA
>JAISDX010000166.1 GCA_031264465.1 Deltaproteobacteria bacterium
CCATGATCGAGCGGATCGAGAAGGTCGGGGCCGAATCCACGGAGCCCATCCTGCTCATGGGACCGACCGGGGCGGGCAAGTCGCGTCTGGCGCGGCTTATCTTTGAACTGCGCAAACGCCGCCGCATTGTGGCCGGGGAATTTGTCTCCGTCAACTGCGCCACCCTGCGGGGCGACGCGGCCATGTCCACCCTGTTCGGGCATACAAAGGGCGCGTTCACCGGCGCGATGGCGGATAGGGCCGGGCTCTTGCGCCAGGCGGACGGCGGGGTTCTTTTTCTGGACGAAGTGGGGGAATTGGGCAGAGACGAGCAGGCCATGCTGCTCCGGGCCATTGAGGAGAAGCGCTTTTATCCTCTCGGGGCGGATGCGGAGGTAGGCAGCAATTTCCAGCTTATCTGCGGTACAAACCGTCTCCTGGACGAACTCGCGGCAACGGGGACTTTCCGGGAAGATCTGCTGGCGCGAATCAATTTATGGACCTTCCGCCTGCCGGGCCTGACCGAACGGCCGGAGGACATCGAACCCAACCTGGAGTATGAGCTGGAACTTTTTGCGGAAAAAACCGGCCGCCGGGTTCGCTTCAACCGCGAGGCCCGCGAACTGTTCCTGTCCCTGGCCGCAGGACCTGATGCGATCTGGTGCGGCAACTTCCGCGATTTATCCGCGGCCGTCATGCGCATGGGCACGCTGGCGGGGGAAGGGCGGGTCGATTCGGCTCTGGTGCGCGAGGAGTGGGAGCGTCTTGCGCAAAGCTGGAGAACCTTTCCGGGCCGGGAAAAAACGGATAATGCGGACGCGGACGCGCTTCTGGCTGAGACCCTCGGCGAAAAGGCAGCGGAACTGGACCTGTTCGACGCCGCCCAACTTGCCTGCGTCATCCGCCAATGCCGCAAATCCCGCACCCTGTCCGAAGCGGGGCGCAGCCTGTTCGCGGTATCGCGAAAGGCGAAGGAAAAACCCAACGATGCCGACAGGCTGCGCAAGTACCTCGCCCGCTTCGGGCTTTCCTGGGAAGAGGTACGCGCAAAAGAGCGCTGATTACGCGGAAGGCGAGCCCTGCCTGCCGTATAGACACGGTATGCCGGTCACGGCAACCGCAACGGCTCGCTGTCCCTTTCCAGCAATTGCACAAGAAATGACGCTGAATCCACAGGACATGAGATGCCGGACTGTTGAGACCATGTGGTCGCGGAATCGTTCGTCAAAAGGAGCGGCGAATTGGTGTACGTCTTTGGTCAATCGCGAAAAACTTCGGCCATCTAAAGATAGAACTGATTGCCCTGTTACACTAATTTGAGTAGATAGTTATGATTTTTCCCTTTTGCTCTTATTTTGCGCTATAATAAAATTATAATATTCTATATAGATAGCTGCAAGATCAAAAGGGAGCATGAGGACATAGAAGAAACAAGCTCCAGAAAAAAACTGGCTACATAATGTAGTTGTTTTAGCTGACATAAATAATTAATTACAATCAATATAACTATAAAAATCAGTAAAAAACTGACAAATGCGCTAAACAAAATGCGCGTTTTGTATGTGTTCTTGAAAAATTGAAGAGCTTGCCAATCTTCTCCCTGTAGTAGGGTTAAACTGTGGCCTGCCAGTGTCATAACCGCAAGAAGTAATCCTCCAAACGCAGTGAAAGCACCAACAAGCCACCCCATAACATCTTTATTGTCCAGGGGAAGGTAAATAGCCCCAATAGTACCACAAGTCAGTGCAAGTACATGTTGAGCTATTCTTTTCCAGCTAATTGCTTCCACTAAAAAGCCCTTCGCTCTGCCACTCGGTTTTTTGTCTAATTAAAGCTGCCCACGCATCCGAACGGAATACGGTTTTTCCGAATGGCTCAAGGCGTATTTGTGCCTTACGCTGCAATATCTCTGGGGTAATTCGCGAGTTCTTTTTGGTAGTGATACAATATGGCGTATATGCTGTTGATTCAATTAAATTTTGTGCAATTTTGGCGAGTTCTCGCTGAGTCTCTGAATTTTGATTAATTTTTCCAGACTGTTGCACTGACACCATAACTTTTGCGTGGGTGTCTTTTTGTTCTAACGCTGTAGCGAGAGGCTTTTCCGTACCAATCGTGGCTAACCCAAGGTTAGCGAAAAAACCTTTTTGGGCATCATTAATTTGTGAAAGCTGAGCCGCATAGGCAGCCGCAGAGATATCAATTTTTTTGATGCCTTCGCTCAACGCTCTCAATGCCTGAGCGGGTGCGGCGGGAGCCAGAAAGAACTCTGGAATATCGACTTCAATACCCGAAAAAATAGCATCTAAGTATGCTTTTAGCAATGTTGGCCGACTACGGACAGAACATATTAATACGTGCCTATCCCACAATAAGGCGTGAACATCCCCGTCCATAAAATCTGCATTTTCTGGTGCAACAATAAGGCTTGGTTCGACCACGGATTGAGTATTTGGTTTTGGAATAGTGTTTGCTGGCTCATCAGGAGTGCATACAGATACATTTAGAAGTAATCCTTCTTGGTGCTCTTCGCAACGAAGGCATGAATATCGCTTGTCACCGCGATCGATAGTTCTTTCCTCAAGATTACACAACTGTCTATGGGCTGTTATTGCCATGTTTTGCAAACTGAAGTCAACATTTTCCGGGATTGTGACAACGCGAAGATAATGTATGTTCACATCCTTCTTTTTGCTCATTTCCGACTCCTGTTAAGCGGCCAAGGGGAGATGGATAAATATTTTCTTAAGTCTTATATGCTCCTTTATTGTAAAAATAAAATCGCGGGATAAGTGTACGGCGACACTTAATTTTAGGTTAAATGTCGCCGTACACTATTTCTGCGCTGCCCGAGTATGTGCCCAGCAAATGTGCCCAAAGAAAAAAGGACTTACAACAATAGTTGAAAGTCCTTGACTTTAATGGTCGGGATGAGAGGATTTGAACCTCCGGCCTCTGCGTCCCGAACGCAGCGCTCTAGCCAAACTGAGCCACATCCCGTTGGAGAAGGCTATATAGGGCAAAGACAAAATCTTTGCAAGAGTTTTTATCGACAGAGTTTTTACCGGAAGCCGAACCGGAAAACGCGGCTTGGTTCCGGCCGCGCGGGGTGGCAGGCCCGCTGGCCGCAATCGGTTGCTGGCATGGCCTCTTGCGGGTTATTGGGCTATTTTTTGCTCTGTATTTTCCGTTTTCTTTGTGGTAATTGAAAAAGAGTTTCTTTGTAAAACCATTCGGGGATCATGTGATAAAAGTTCTTGTTGTCGATGACTCTGCGTTTATGCGTAAAGTTCTTACGCTTATTTTTGAAAAAGACCCTGGCATCAAGGTTGTGGGCACGGCCAACAACGGTCTGGACGCCCTCGCCGCCATCCCGAAGTTCGACCCGGACGTCGTCACCCTGGATATCGAAATGCCGCGCATGGACGGCCTTACCGCCCTGCAGCACATCATGCAGGACATGCCGCGCCCGGTGCTGATGGTCAGCTCGATGACCCGCGAGGGCGCGGAAGTGACCCTCAAGGCCATGGAATACGGCGCCATGGACTTTGTCGCCAAACCGCAATCCACGGTTTCGCTCGACATCGCCAACCAGGAGCGGGAACTGATCGACAAGGTCAAAGCCGTGGCCAAGCGCAAGGCTTTCGTGCTGCGTCGGGCCGCCCTGCGCGGCGTTACCCCCTCGATCATCGGCGGCATCAAGGCCGACAACGCTTATGCCCACCCGTCCTTTTCGTCCGATGGGACGGCGGGCGGGTTCATGGCCGTTTCCTCCGCCTCGGCGGGCGTCAAGAGCGTGGTGCGCCCGGTGGGCAAGCCGCTTTTGCACCACCTCGTGGCCATCGGCGTTTCCACCGGCGGGCCGCCGGCCGTGCAGAAAATCCTTTCCGCCCTGCCGGCCGACTTTCCGGTGCCCATACTGGTGGCGCAGCACATGCCGGCCGCTTTTACCGGCCCTTTTGCCAAGCGGCTTGATTCCGTCTGCGCCATATCCGTGAAAGAGGCGGAAAACGGCGAAAAAATTCGCGACGGCGTTGCCTATATCGCGCCCGGAGGCCTGCATATGCGGCTGAAAGCCAGGCTGGCGGACCGGACGCTCATGATTTCGGATGAACCGAAAAGCGCTTTGTACAAGCCTTCGGCCAACGAACTGATGGCTTCCGTTGGCGAATCGCTCGGGCGGCAGGCTTTGGGAGTGATGCTGACCGGCATGGGCAATGACGGCGTTGAAGGCACGAAAGTTTTAAAGTCCAAGGGAGGGAGAATGCTCGCCCAGGACGAAGCCAGTTGTGTGGTTTACGGCATGCCCAAGGCGGTGGTTGACGCCGGCCTGGCCGACGAAATACGCGATATTGACGACATGGCCGCCGCCATTATGGATAATCTTTACAAATAGGCCGTGCAGCGCACCGCGCCGGCCAGGCTGTCCAGCAGGGGAACTCTATGCAAGAAGATGTGAAAAGAATTCAGGAACTCCTTGAAAGCAACGCGCCGGAGGCCATCCGGGAAGGGGCCTACCTGGCCATGCACAACGGCTCGCACGACCTCGTGCCGCTGCTTGTGAAAAACATCGAATTCCCGAACCCGGGCGTGCAGGAAGCGGTTGACGCCGCCCTGCGCAAAATAGGCGGGCAGGTGGTTCTGTTTTCGGTGCTGCCGCTCCTGCGTTCCGAAGACACGGCCATACGCAATATTGCCATGGATCTTCTGCGCGACGTTGCCAGGAGCGACGTTATGGCCCTGGCCGAGCTTATGAAGGACGACGACGCGGACATCAGAATTTTCGGTTCGGATATTTTGGGCTCCTCCGGCAGCGCCCTGGCGGTGCCCCCCCTGGCCCATGCTCTCCTGCGCGACCCGGAGACCAACGTGCGCTATCAGGCGGCGGTGAGCCTGGGCGAACTCGGCTTTCCCGAGGCGGCCGAGAGCTTGGGCATGGCCTTGAAGGACGAGGAGTGGGTGCAGTTCGCGGTTATTGAAGCCCTCACCAAGCTGGGCGACGAATCTTCCGTGGCCCCGCTCCTGCAGGCGCTGGACAAGAGCACGGAACTGGTGGCTTCCTCCATTGTGGACGCCCTGGGCAAGCTCGGCTACATCAAGGCGGTCCCCCTGCTGATTCGCGCTTTGCCGGGCGCCAGCGTTCCCCTGGCCAACAAGATAGTCTGCGCCATCGTGAATATCGTCGGCCCCCGTTCCCTTAGCCTGCTCGGACCCAACGAGTACGACCGCATGCGCGGTTATTTTTTCACCGCCCTGGAAGACGAGGACGAGGACGTGCAGGACGCGGCCATCAGCGGCCTGGCCTCCAGCAAGGGCGACGATGAGTTCGCCGCCATTTTCAAGGTGCTGGCCGGCCTGAACCCGGACCGGCACCACGAGCGCATGGTGGGGCTGGTCAAAACGCTCTCCGGCATGGGCTACCACGATGAACTCGCCAAATGCCTGAAGAGCGGCGATGAAACCACTGCTTTCCTGTCCATGGACATTATCTCCCACATGAGCGACCCGGCCATTATGCCGCTGATCAAGGAAACGTTCTGGAAAGCCCAGCGCGACCTGCAGCGGGCCATGATTTCCGTGGCCGCGGCGCAAGGCGGCGTGGCCGACCGCGACTTTTTTCTGGAGGTGCTTGAACGCCATAAAGACGGCACCACTCTCAAGTCCGTGCTCTACTATCTGGGCAAGCTGGGCGACGAAAGCCTCATTTTTGAAAAAGTGCTGCCGCAGTTGGATCATCCGTACAACGACGTCAAAGAAGCCGCTCTGGACGCCAGCGTGGCCATGGGGAGCGCGGCCGTGAACGCCCGTTTCCAGGAAATGGCCAAAGACGAAAGCGAAATGCACCGCATGATGGCCTTTTACGCGCTCGGCCGCTACGGCCTGAAGGGCAACCTGCCGTTTTTGGCCGAGGGCATGAAAGACGTTTCGCCGGAAGTGCGGCGGGTCGCGGTGGAGGCCCTGTGCGGCAAGGGCAGCGATGCGGAGAACCGCCAGGCGGTGGGGCTGCTGGAAGCCTGCCTGGATGACGAGAGCGTGGAAGTACGCCTGGCCGCCGTCAACTCCCTGGGCGCCTGCCGCGAGCCCGAGGCGGTGGATCTTTTGCTCAAGGCCATACGCGATGCCGACCCCTGGGTGCAGGCCCGCGCGGCCGAAGCTCTTGGCGGCAAACAACTGGACGCGGTGGCCCCGCAACTGGCCGAATTGTTGAACAGCAGTGAAACCCTGGTTGTAGTCAAAACCATAGACGCCCTTAGAAATATTGGCGGCGACGTGGCCTTCCAGTACCTTCTGTCCCTGGTCAACCACCCGGACCCGGAAGTGCAGAACGCCGCCGAAACCGCCATGGAGCAAATTCGGGCGCAATCCGGGAGTAGTGCCTGATGTCGTCGCTATTTGCCAACAAGACCGTTTCGCCGCTGCAGAAAAGCCTCAAGGTTACCGACGAGGAATTTACCCAGCTGCGTGACTTCATTTACAAGGAGTCCGGCATCTTTATTGCCGAAAACCGCAAGTACCTCATTGAGAACCGCCTGAGTGGCCGCCTGAAGGAACTGAACCTCAAGAACTTCGGCGAGTATTACTACTACTTGCGCTTTGACCCGCGCCGCAAGGACGAGTTGGCAAAGCTGTTCGAGTCCATCACTACCAACGAAACCAGCTTTTACCGCAACCCGCCCCAGCTTCAGGTGTTTCAGGATATTATCCTGAAAAAGGTTCTGGACAAGCTGCGGGCCGCGCGCACCAAAAAGCTGCGTATTTGGTCGGCCGGCTGTTCCACCGGGGAAGAGCCCTACACCCTGGCCATCATGCTGCACGAGGTGCTGAAAGCGGAAATAGTCACCTGGGATATCAAAATCAACGCCATGGACTTGTCGCTGGCCGTGCTGGCTTCGGCCCGGACCGGGCTTTACACCGACTACGCCCTGCGCACCACGCCCAAGGAAATAATCCAGAAGTATTTTCTGCCCAAAGGCGCCCAGTGTGAAGTTAAGCCGGAACTGAAAAAATTGATTCACTTTCAACAGGGGAACCTCAGCGACCGTCTGGGGCTGAAACGCCTGGAACGTTCACAGATCGTGTTTTGCCGCAATGTGATCATTTATTTTGACGATGAAATGAAAAAACAGGTCATCGGTTCTTTCTATGACAACCTTCTGCCCGGCGGGTACCTGTTTATCGGGCATTCCGAATCTCTGCACAACATTTCGCGCAGTTTCAAGCCGGAGTATCATCCCGGCGCCATTGTCTACCTCAAAGAAGAAACCGGCGGGAAGATATGAAAGACAAAGAAAGAAGCTCCATGGTCATTGCCATTGCCAACCAGAAGGGCGGTGTGGGCAAAACCACCTCTGCCGTAACCCTGTCTTCCGCCTTGGCCGGGCTGAAGAAAAAGGTCCTGCTGATCGATCTGGACCCGCACGCTTGCGCTTCCATTCACCTGCGGGTTTACCCGGACCACCAGCAGTACTCCATTTACGATATTTTCAGCTCCGAGCCCGAAGGCTGGCCGGACCTGTGGCGGAAAGTCCGCGTACAGCGGGGCGAGAAGAGCATCGACGTGGTTTCGGCCAACATTCTGCTCTCCGACCTGGACGCCGATCTGCGCGAAAAGCCCGGCAAGGGGGTAATCCTGAAGCACGCCCTGTCCCTGGTGCGTAAGGAGTACGACTATATCGTGCTGGACTGCCCGCCGCACTTGGGCATCCTTCTGGTCAACTCGCTGATTGCGGCCGACTTGCTGCTCATCCCCATCCAGACGGATTTTCTGGCCCTGCACGGCTTGAAGCTCCTGTTCGACACGGTGAACCTGCTGAACAAGGTGCTGCCCGAGCCCATTCGCTACAAGGCCCTGGCCACCATGTTCGACCGGCGCACCCGGGCCAGCCTGCGCGTGCTGGAACTCATGGAACGCAAAATGGGCGATTCCATGTTCAAGAACGTTATCGGCATAGACACCCGCTTCCGCGAAGCCAGCGCCCAGGGGCGCGTGATTTACGAACTTGGCGAAAGCCGCGGCGGCAAGGAATATGCAGCCGTAGCCAAAGAGATAATTGCCCTATGAGTAAGACGCCAGAAGAATATTTCCAGGAAGTCAATTTTTCGGCCGGCGGCGGCTCCGGCGGGGCCTTCAGTGCCGCCGAACTGGCCTTCATCCGCAAGTACATGGGCATTGACGCCCCGGAAACCTTGCGCAAGCTGGGGTTGGACGGGAAGGCGGAGCAATTGGCCGAGGAGCCGGTGCCGACTGTGCCGGACAAGGAGTCTTCCCCGCTGGAAGCCCTTATTTCCAATATTGACGAAGTAAGGCCGCTGGCGGAGGTTCCCCGGAGCATCGTCGGCGCCGTGGGTCTGGTCGAGCCTGGAGCCGCGCCGGCGGCCCGGTCTGAAGTCGGGCCCATGCCCGAGCCGGAAGCGGTGGAACATGAGGAGGCGGACCTCGCGGACGCCATGGAGATGGAAGACCTCGCCGAGGTTTCCGCGCCTGTGGCCTTCGAGGTTTCCGCAGTCCCTGAGGCCGATATCGTCGTTGACGTTGCGGCGGCTTCTGTCGAAGCGGCTGAAGCGGTGAAAGCGGCTGAAGAGCCCGCCCCGGCTCCTGCGGCCGCTCCGCCCGCCGTCCCGGCGCCTGCTCCCCCGACGCTTGAAGACCCGACCCCCGAAGCCGAACCTGAAGCACCCAAACCGGCCCCGGCCCAGGAAAAGCCCCGGCCGACCCTGGCGGAAATTTACGACGGCATGGATATCCAGGCCGCGTTGGATCATTTCCTCAAGCACGAATCCGAACTTCAGATGGTGGCTTTTTACATCGGCAACCAGGAATTCGTGGTGCCCACGGTCATCGTGCAGGAAGTCATTCATTACAGTACCCCGGCCAAACTCCCGGCCGCGCCGCCCTTTGTGGCCGGCGTAATCAGCCTGCGCGGCAAGGTTACGCCGCTCATGCATCTGCGTGACGTTCTGGAGGTGAAAACCACCAGCCGCGCGGCCGACGACCGTTTTATAATCGTCTGCCGCTTCCAGGGCTTGCAGGTGGGACTGATCATCGAACGCGTGCATTCCATGTACCGGGTGCCGCAAAAGGATATCGACTGGGGTATCGAGGCCCATCTTGGCATCAACGTGGATTACGTTTCCGGGCTGCTCAAACTGGGCGAACGATTGGTGGGTATTGTTTCCGTGGACAAGATCGTCGCCAATCTATTGGTTGATGAAGTTGTATAAAGTGTTACCGTAACCGGACGATAACAACAAATCAGGCGGAATTTAGAATGAGCGAGCATATTTTAATCGTTGACGACTCCAAGACCGTGCGCAACCTGGTCGCCTTCATCATGAAGCGTGAGGGTTATCGCGTGACTACAGCCGAAGACGGCATGGACGGGCTGGAAAAGCTCTTTGGCGCGTCGGACCCGATCGATCTGATTATTTCGGACGTCAACATGCCGCGTATGGACGGTTTTACTTTCATCAAGCAGGTGCGCGAGCAGGGCGCCTACACAGATTTGCCGATCATGGTGCTCTCTACCGAAGGAAGGCCGGAAGATATTGACCAGGGCATGAAGCTTGGCGCCAACCTGTACATGGTAAAGCCGGCCCAGCCTGAGAAAATGGTGCAGAATATCAAAATGCTGTTCGGCAAAAAGTAATTCCAAGCCAAATTGAATCGGTTTTTTTGTTTAATTTGGATTGGAGCGACGGGTTTGGAAAAACCAGCTTGGAAATGGAATAAGGAACTTACATGAGCCAAGATTTTAACGATCCGGAATTATTCAACGATTTCATAATTGAATCGAAAGAGCATCTGGAAACCATTGAGCCGAACTTGCTGGAACTTGAGAAGGCTCCGGACAATCTGGCGCTGATCAATGAAATTTTCCGGCCCATGCACTCACTCAAGGGTGCCTCCGGCTTTCTTGGCCTCAATAGAATCAACGTCCTGGCCCATCGCGCCGAAAACGTCCTGGACGAACTGCGCAAGGGCAGCATGTCCATTACCTCGGAGATAATGGACGTAATCCTCTCCGCCACCGACGCGCTGCGCCAGATGATCGACAGCCTGGAAAGCGCCGGCAGCGAAGGCGACGTGGACTCGCAATCCATCATTGACGTGCTGGACGCCATCATGGCCGGCAACAGCCCGGCTTCGGCCGCGGCTCACGTCGCACCGGCTGTGCCAGCCTCCGCCGTTCCCGCTGCACCGGCCACTGTCGCTCCAGCTCCGGCCGCCGCCTCTCCGGCTGTGCCAGCCCCCGCCGCAGCCGGCGGTCTGGAGCGGAAATACCAGAACACCGCCGAGTGGCTGGAAACTCTGCCGGCGGTCACCGCCTACAACCTTACCGCTTTTGGGGCCGAACACCTGCACGACTTCATTGAAGAGGCCAAAGACAATATCTCCAATATCAGCGACGGCCTCCTGCTGTTTGAAAAATCTCCGGCAGAGATTCACGAAACCGTGAACGACATCTTCCGCTACTTCCACAACCTCAAGGGCAACAGCGGCATCATCGGCTACCAGGAAATGAACGGCCTGACCCACGCCGCGGAAACTCTGCTCAACCTGGTGCGCAAGGACGAAATGAGCGTTACCCCGGCGCTGCTGGACCTGCTTTTCCTGGTGACGGACGTTCTGGAAGACCAACTGACCCGCATCAATGCGGCCAGCAGCCAGGTTGCCCCGATAGATGTCAGGGAACTGATCGCCAAGCTGGACCAGGCCACCGAGGGCGGAGCCATTGAAATGCCGGCCAGCCTCATGACGGCGGTTTCTCCCGCGCCCGCCCCGGCCGCCCCTCCTGTGGCCGCCGAAGCCGCGGTAAGCGACGACGACCTGGCCACGTTCACGGAAACCATCCGCCAGCAGTTCGAGTCGATCCAGGCCGCCCTGGACGGCTTGCGCCTGGACGGCTCCGCCACTTCCCTGGCCGATGCGCTCTACCGGAGCCTGGTGACCATCCAGAACAGTTCCAGCTACATGGGGCTGGACGAGGTGAAAATTTACGCCGAACGCACGGCCGGCCTGGTGGATCAGGCCCGCAAGAGCGGGCTGGATTTCTCGCTGATGGTGGACATTATCAACCAGGAAAGCGCTATCCTGGCCGATATGCTCAAGGCTGAAACAGAAAAGCTGGCCCACCCGCCGGCCGCCGTTCCCGTCGCTCCTGCGGCTCCTGTGGTCGCCCCCGCCCGCGCTCCGGCCGCCAAGCCCGCCGCCCCGGCTCCCGCCGCTTCAGCGGCCCCGGCCGCCCCCAAACCGGCCGCTCCGGTCACTCCAGCCCCTGCGCCGGCCGCAGCTCCAGCCCCGGCGCCAGCCGCCCAAGGCGCCGCCAAACCGGCCGCCAAGCCGGCCGGCAAGGATGACAGCGCCAGCAAGGCCTCTTCCACCATCCGCGTGGACCACGAAAAGCTGGACCGGCTGATGGAGCTTATCGGCGAGCTGATCATCAACCGCAACCGCTACAGCATGCTGGCCCGCCGCCTGGAAGACACCGCCAACGTGGACGTGCATCAAGTGGCGGCCAACCTTACGGAAACCACTTACGCCCTGGCCCGCATTTCCGACGACCTGCAAGACACCATCATGAAAGTGCGCATGGTGCCGGTGGCCTCGGTGTTCTCGCGCTTCCCACGCCTGGTGCGCGACCTTTCGCGCAAGAGCAACAAGGAAGTGGAGCTGATCCTGGAAGGTGAAGATACCGAACTGGACAAGAGCGTGGTGGAAGTTATCGGCGACCCCCTGGTCCACCTGATTCGCAACTCCGTGGATCACGGCGTGGAAGACGCGGCCGCCCGCCAGGCCGCCGGCAAGGCCCCCAAGGGCCGGGTCTGGCTGCGCGCCTATTACAAGGGCAACTCGGTGGTCATCGAAATCGAGGATGACGGCAAGGGCATAGACCCCAGCAAGATGCGTGAAGTGGCGGTGCGCAAGGGCGTGGCCACGGCCGAGGAAGTGAAGGCTCTGGACGACCGCGAGGCCGTGGAGCTCATTTTCGCGCCCGGCTTTTCGACCGCGGAAAAGGTTACGGATATTTCCGGCCGGGGCGTGGGCATGGACGTGGTGCGCACGAATATAAAGAGCCTCAAAGGCAGTATCAATACCGCCTCCGAAGTTGGCAAGGGCACGCGCTTCACGCTTTCTCTGCCGCTGACCCTGGCCATCATCGACGCTTTGATGGTCGACATTGACGGCGCCATTTACGCCATCCCGCTGGATGCGGTGGCGGAAACCACCAAAATCGAGGCCGAGCGCCTGACGGACGTGAAGGGCCGCAAGGCCGTGACCATGCGCGGCGAAGTGCTGGGCATAGTCAGCCTGGCCGACCTCCTGGCACTGCCCAGCCACATGGAAGAGCAGGAAATGCTCTCGGTGGTGGTCATTCAGGACAACGACCGCCGCCTGGGCTTGGTGGTGGACCGCCTGCTGGAACGCCAGGAGGTGGTGATCAAGCCTCTGGGCGCCTACCTGGGCGACCTCAAGGGTATTTCCGGGGCCACCATCATGGGCGACGGCAGCGTCATCCTGATTATGGACCCGCACGAACTTTACCTGATGGCTACTTCCAAAGCGCTTTAAGCTTGCGAAAACACCGCCCAGACCCCGCGCCGGAGACTCTCCGGCGCGGGGCCATATCTGCCGAAAATTCTATTTTTTTGCGTTGGTCCGGTTTATGCAGGATTGCCGCTGTACAAGTTAACCGGCAGTTTTTGCCCAACCGACAGGAGACGCATTATGGATATTCAGAGTGTGCTGAGTTCGGCGCAAGCCTCCACCGGAATTGACGCCCTTTATGGAAACAGCAAGCAGCAGCAACAAGACAGCGAGTCCTCCTCCTCCCAGGTCTATTCCTGGAAAATCGACAACGTAAGCATTTCCGCCGAGGCCCTGGCCAAGTCGCAACAGTCCGAAAGCGGCGGTGACAGCGGCAGTGGCGCGGCTTCCGCCGGGGGCGGAACGGGCGGTTTCTCGTCCGGCGATAACGAAGACAAGATCAAGGAACTGCAAAGCAAACTGCAAGCGTTGCAGTCCAAGTTGATCTCCGTGCAGGCCAACAGTGACGACCCTGCGGCCGGAGCGGCCATCCAGGCCCAGATTGCGGCCGTGACGGCTGAAATTGCCGTCTTGCAGGCTTCCGTCTAACGCCGGGTTTTTCGCAGCCGAAAAGGCCCGCGCCACAGGCAAACAGCCTGGCGCGGGCCTTTTCGTCATTCGGCTTTCAGCCAAGCAGCAGTTTTATGGCGATAAACCACATCAGCGCGGCGATGCACCCTTCGAAAATGCGCCAGATCCCGGGATTGGCGAAAAGGGGCCGGAGCAGGCGGGCGCCGTAGCCCAGGCTGAAAAAGAAAATGAGGGAGGCGCTCATGGCGCCGACGGCAAAGAAACGCTCCAGCCCCGCAAAGCCGCGCGAAAGCATGCCCAGCATGACCACGGTATCCAGATAGACGTGCGGATTGAGCCAGGTCAGGGCCAGGCAGATCAGCAGCGTGCGGCCCAACGGGGCCTCCGGGCGCTCCGTATCGGCCAGCAGGCTTTCCGACGAACGCAGGGCCGCCAGCAGGCTTTTGGCCCCGTACCAGAACAGGAAGGCGGCCCCGCCATAGCGCAAGACCGGCTCCAGCCAGATCAGACGGACGCTGAGTTCGTGGAAACCGGTTACGCCGAAAATTATCAGCACCGCGTCGGAAAGGGAGCAGATCAGACAGATTGGAAAAACATGCTCCCGCCGGAGTCCCTGGCGCAGCACAAAGGCGTTTTGCGCGCCAATGGCGACAATCAGGCTGAAACCCAGAGCCAGTCCGGTGAAATAAGCTTCAAACATGCCGGTTCCGTAATGCGGTTTATAGGGTGTCCAAAAGTTGAAATATGCTAAAAAGGTATGGCCCGGGCCTGTTTGCCGGCCACAATCCAGGATTCCGCATAGCCGTATTCCCGGGCGTAAGTTTCCAGTTGGTCAAAGGCATAAGCGATCTGGCCGGTGGCGTGCGCGTCCGATGAAAGGCATACTTTAAGGCCCAACTCGGCGGCCAGACGCATGATGCGGGGGCCGGGATAAATTTCGGCGCAGGGCTTGCGCAGCCCGGCCGAGGAGATTTCCATGATCAAATCCCGTTCCTGGAGCAATCCGAAAGTGCGGCGCAGGGCTCTGGCGGCTTCGGGGGTATTCAGCCAGCGGTCAAAACTCTCCCGGCTGTAAATTTTGATCAGGTCCGGGTGGGCGATAATCTGGGCCACGCCGCTTTCAATGAGCGCGCCCAGGTCGCGGTAGTAGCGGGCGTAAATTTTAAAGCGCTCCGCTTCAGCTATGGCGTCCCATTCCGCCTGGCTCCAGTCAAACCCCCATTTGCCCTGGAAATGCAGCCCGCCGATCACATAATCAAAGGGGTGGGCGGCCACGGCTTGCCTGGCGAACTCGAGTTCGTCGGGCATGAAGTCTATTTCCAGCCCCAGGAGCACGGTGAATTGCGGGGTGGAGGCGCGGCGCAAAGCTTGTACTTCGGCAATGTAATCCGCGTAACCGGCCAGGAGTTTCGCCTGATAGTCGGAAGGGTAAAGATAGCCGTCCGGTCTGGGAGAATGTTCGGAAAAGCCGAATGTTTCCAGGCCGGTTTCCCTGGCCGCCCGCGTCATTTCGGCCACGCTGTTGACGGCGTGGCTGTGCCGGGTGTGGGTGTGCAAATCCGCGCGGATCATGCTGTTCTCTCTGCTTGGAATTCGTTGGCCGGCAAGGTCTGGAGCGCTTCCGGAAAGTTCGTGCCGCCGCTCTCCAATCAGTGCAATATTTCGGCCGGCTTGGCAAGTACAAAACGCCGAAAGGCAGGTTGGCCGTGCATCGGCGCAGTTTTTTGCGGCTTTCGAATTTTATGCAAAAAATTGCACAAATTTTTTATTTGAGTTAGGTTGCTTCCACTTCCAAATTAAATCTGATTGTTTTGTTGCTGATATAAACGTAGTTTTAAGGAAAGGCTGATTAATGGATTTTACAGCCAAAGGTCAAAGAAACAGCCTGATGTTCGCCGTGCTCACCCTGGTGGTGATTGGCGTTTCCCTGATCTTCTCCACTTGGCAGATCCTGCGGCAGCAGGAAGAGGCCAGCCTGCAATACCTGGCCATGAGCGCCCGTTCCATTTCCCAGACCGTGGAAAATACCTTCCGCCAGTACTGGCGGCTGGAAGGGCACAAGGGCGAATTCTGGCCCCGGATGAGCGATTTTTTTTCCGGCCTGGAGGGCGAGAGCGAAGTTTTGTTCATCCAGGTGCTCGATGCGCGCGGCCGGCGCATTTTTGAGGCCCGGCGCGACGGCAACCCGGTTAGCGGCCAGCCGGAAATGAACCTTGAAAAACTCACCGGCCTGGAACGGGGCGGCGAGATCTACGAAGTCCGGCTGCCCGGCCCCAACAGCATTTTCGTGTACGCCACCCGCATCAACCAGATTGAAAGCGACAACCCCCGCCGCCTGTTCAGCCTGGGCGACCCCGCTTCCTACATGCTGGTGGGCCTGAGCATGGTGAACAACCAGCGCCTGTTCAACAGTTTTCGCAACAATGCGCTCTTGCAGAGCCTTTACATTTTGGCGGCGGCCATTTTCATCTGGGCGCTTTCGGTGAGCCTGATTTCCCGCCGGGCTCTCCTGGGCAAGGCCAAGGTGCTGGAACGCTTTCAGGACAAGCTTTTGGACAACATGCCGGACGGTTTGATCACGCTCGGGCCGGATAACGAGATCCAGTCGGCCAACCCGGCCGCGCACGCCATGCTGAACTGTTCCAAGGGCGGCATGGTGGGCCAGAACCTGCGCCAGCTCGCCCCGGCCCTGGCCGATTCCATCCAGCAGTCCAGGCCGCACCGCGAGGCCGCCGGCTGGCGCCAGGCCGAAGTGGACGGCAAGCAGATGGAAATTCGCCTTTCGATCTTCAGCGGCGAAGAAGATCGCCCGGTGCGCCTGCTCCTGTTCCGCGACCGTACCCGGCTGCACAGCCTGGAACGGAGCCTGGCCGAAGCGGAAAAAATGGCCGCCGTGGGTACGCTGGCCGCCGGGGTGGCGCACGAAATCCGCAATCCGCTCTCGGCGCTGCGCGGTTTTGCCCAGTATTTCGCCAAAAAGTTTTCCGGCAGCAAGCCGGACGAGGAATACGCCAATACCATGGTGCGCGAGGCCGACCGCCTGAACCGCGTCATCACCGACCTTTTGTACCTCTCGCGCGACAAGAGCACCGAGAGCCGTCCGGTGGACCTGGACGAAGTGGTCTCGGAAGTGGCCACCCTGCTGCGTTTTGACCTGGCATCCCACCGGGTGGGGCTGGATTTGGACCTGCAATTCCCCTTCATCCTGGCCGATTCCGACTCCGTAAAACAGGCCCTGCTCAACCTGATGCTGAACAGCTTGGACGCCCTGGGCGAACGCGCGGCCGCGGAACCGGAATATGCCGGCGAGGCGCGCATTGCCGTCCGCAGCTATGCGGAAGGGGACTGGGCCGTGCTGGAAGTGGAAGACAACGGCCTGGGCATGACCGAGGAACAGAAGAAGAAGGCTTTCGAAGCCTTTTTTACCAGCAAGGCCAAGGGCACGGGCCTGGGGCTTTCGCTGGTGAACAAGACGGTGCGCGAGCACGGCGGCAAGACGGCCATTGACTCCGCCCCGGGGCAAGGTTGCCGCATTCGGCTTTACTTTCACCCCTCCGGCGGGCCCCTGGATGACTGACCGCCGGGCGACTGAACAGATACCGGCCGCTTGCGCCGGCCGCGTTTTCTAAGGATAGAGGCTTATGGAAAAGAGACTATTGGTAATAGATGACGAGTCGGCGTTACGCATGCTGGTGCGCGCGGTGATGGAATCCGTGGGCTGGCAGGTGGTCGAAGCTCCCTCCGGCTTGGAGGCGGTGGAGATGTTTCAGGAAAACCCCTTCCTGGCGGACGTGGCCCTCCTGGACATGCGCATGCCTGGCCTGGACGGCCACGCTACGCTTGAGCGCCTGCACGCGATCCGCTCGACGCTTCCGGTGGTGATGCTTACCGCCTTCGGCACGGTGGGCTCGGCCGTGGACGCCATGAAACGCGGTGCCTTCGACTATATTGCCAAACCGGCGGACAACGACGAACTGATCACCGTGCTGGAAAAGGCCTATCAATATTCCACCCTGCTCAGCGAAAACCTGCGGCTGCGCCAGGAGTTGGAGAGCGACCTCAGCGGCGGGCGGCTCGTGGGCGGCAGCCCGGCCATGCGCCAGATTGCCGACTTCATCCGCCAAGTGGCTCCCAGCGAGGCCACCGTCCTGATCATGGGCGAATCCGGCACCGGCAAGGAGCTTATTGCCGACGCCCTGCACAACCACAGCAACCGGGCCGACCGGCCCCTTATCAAGGTGAACTGCGCGGCCCTGCCGGGGCAGCTCCTGGAAAGCGAGCTTTTCGGTTACGAGAAAGGCGCTTTTACCGGCGCCTTCAAGGACAAGCCCGGGCGCTTCATCCTGGCCCGGGGCGGCAGCATTTTTCTGGACGAAATCGGCGAGCTGCCGCTGGAAATTCAGGCCAAGCTGCTGCGCGTACTCCAGGAGCGGGTGGTGGAGCCGCTCGGCTCGGTAAAGCCGGTACCGGTGGACGTGCGCATCATCTGCGCCACCAACCGCAACCTGCGCCAGGAAGTGCGGGCAGGGCGCTTTCGGGAAGACCTCTATTTTCGCCTAAATGTGCTGGAGCTCCTGGTGCCGCCGCTGCGCGAGCGCCTGGACGATCTGCCGCTCCTGGTCCACGACCTGCTGGAACGGCTCAGCCAGAAAAACCACCGCGAAGTGCGCCGGGTCAGCCCGGCCTTCATGGAGGCGCTGGCGGCCTATGCCTGGCCGGGCAACGTGCGCGAGTTGGAAAACGTGCTGGAGAGGGCGCTTATTCTAAACCGCTCCGATATTCTGGGGCCGGAGTCGTTGCCTTCGCAGATTGGGCAGAGCCAGAACCGGGAGCAGGAACGCTGGGCGCCAGGCAGCGCGGGCGGCTGGGGCCTGGGCGGGCAGCAGGCGGCGGCCGTCGCTCCGCAAGGCGGCTATGCCGGCGGTCAATTTGGAAATCAGGTGGGAATGCCCTTCAGCCCGCCCGCCTCTCCAGTCTTGAGCGGTGCGGCCGGGAGCATGGGAGCCGTCGGGGACGTCGGGGCAGCCGGAACGGGCCAGGCGCCGGAATTCGCCAACCCTCTGGAAAAAGCCGAGTACGATGCGCTGCTGCAAGCCCTCAGCCAATACGGCGGGCACCGCGAGCGCACGGCCGAAGCTCTGGGCGTCAGCCGCCGCACC
>JAISDX010000023.1 GCA_031264465.1 Deltaproteobacteria bacterium
TGGAGAACGGGCGGACAAACCCTGGACATTTGCCATTTTATACAGCGGTGCAGGCGAGATGCCTGAGGAGGCTTTTATGGACCAGACTTTCGAGCTGGTGGTGGCCGTGGTCAAACGCGGCATGGGCGACAAGGCGGTAGCCGCAGCCGTGGAAAAGGGCGCCAGAGGCGTGACCATTATTTCCGGCCGTTCGGCCGGTTCCGACGAGGCCGAGCGCGTTTTCGGCCTGGCCATCGAGCCGGAGCGCGACGTTATTCTGGCCACCTCGCCGCGCGGCATCAGCGACAAGGTGGCCGAGGCCATTGACGAAGTGGCGGAGGTAAGAACCCCGGGCAACGGCTACATCCTGATCCTGCCCGTGGCCCGCGGCCTGAGCCTGTCCAAGCTGGTGCCGGATTTCAACCGGTAATTTGGAAAAAGACCATTAAGCAGCGCTTCCCTAGCAAATTCTGGGCAGTTGCGCCCCTTCGGGCCTGGCCAGCAGGCGCCGCCCGCCCAGGGGCGTGCGCAAAATTACCTGGCCGGCCCGGCTTCCGCTTTTTTCCGCGTCCGTGATCAGGCCTATCCGCGCCGCCCCGGCCCCTTCCGGGAAGCCGCGCATAATTTCCAGCGCCCGCCCGGCCAAGTCCTCCGGCAGCACGCAAACGAGCTTGCCTTCGTTGGCCAGGTACAGCGGGTCCAGGCCCAGCATGGCGCTGACATCGCGCACCGCCGCCCGGATTGGAATGTCCTTTTCCTCCAGTTCGCAAACCACGCCGGACTGGCCGGCGATTTCGTGCAAAGTCGCGGCCAGCCCGCCCCGGGTGGGGTCGCGCAGCACATGCACCGCCGCCAGCTCCCGCAGGAGCGCTTGGGTCATATGGTGCAGCGGCGCGCAATCCGAGCGCAGCTCCGAGGAAAGGCCCAGGCTTTCCCGCGCGGCCATGATGGTAAGCCCGTGCTCGCCCAGGCTGCCGGAAACCAGCACCGCGTCGCCGCCGCGCGCCTTTTTGCCGCGCGGCGGGTCCGCCGTCAGCACCCGTCCAATCGCGGTGGTGTTGATGAACAGCCGATCCGCCGCTCCTCTGGGCACCACTTTGGTATCGCCGGTCACAATCCGGACCCCGGCCCGCTTCGCCGCTCCGGCCATGGAAACGACCAGCCGTTCCAGCAGTTCCCGCTCCAGTCCCTCTTCCATGATAAAGGCGCAGCTCAGGAACTCCGGCCGGGCGCCCAGCATGGCCACGTCGTTCACGCTGCCGTAAACCGCCAGGCATCCGATATCGCCGCCCGGGAATTCCAACGGCTCTACCGTAAAGCTGTCCGTGCTCACGGCCAGCCCGTAAGACGGCTCCCCGTCGCCGTAAAGCAGCGCCGCGTCGTCCATTTCCGCCGCCGCCAGGCCGAAGTGGCGGAAAAACAACTCGCCGAGCAGGCGCTGGCTGGCCTCGCCGCCGCTGCCCTCGTCCAGAAGAATTTTGGTATTTTCAGGCATGTCGTTACGTCCCATATTTATAATAAGCCGCGCAACCGCCTTCGCTGGAGACCATGCAGGGGCCCACGGGGCGGGCCGGGGTGCAGGCCCGGCCGAACAGCGGGCAGGCGGTGGGGCGCAGACCGCCCTTGAGCACGTCGCCGCAGCGGCAGCCGCTTTGTTGTTCCAGGGCTTCGGCTTTGGCCGGGTCCGGCGGCGGCAGATCAAAGACCAGCCGGGCGTCAAAGGCGGCAAACTCCCGGCGCAGGGCCAGGCCGCTTTGCGGAATAAGCCCCAGGCCGCGCCAGAGGGCGTCGACCGGGCTGAAAACCTGGTCCAGGACGGCTCTGGCCCGGGCGTTGCCGCGCGCGGCCACGGCCCGCCGATATTGATTCAGCACGGCCGGTTGGCGCCGGTTGGCCGCTTCGGCCAGCATGAGCAGGGACTGCAAAATGTCCGCCGGCTCAAAGCCGCTGACCACGCTGTTTTTGCCGAACTCGTCCGCCAGGAAGGAAAACGGCTCCAGACCCAGTACGCTGGCCACATGGCCGGGGAGCAGGAAAGCGTCGATGTCGCCGGGGCCGGTCTTTTCGGTCTGGCCGGCCTGGTCGGTCTGGCGCAGCAAAAAGCGCAGGGCCGGCGGTATCAGCTTGTGCAGGCTGAGCAGGGAAAAATTTTTCAGGCCTTGGGCGCGGGCCCGCAAAACGGCGGCGGCCGTGGCCGGGGCCGTGGTCTCGAAGCCCACGCCGGCAAAGACCACCTGGCGATCCGGCCGGGCGGCGGCAAGTTGCAGGGCGTTCAGGGGGGAGTAGACCACTTCCACCCTGTAACCGGCCGCCGTGGCCTCCTTGAGGCTGTTGGGACCAGACCGGTCCGGACCGGCGGGCGCAAGCGGCCCGGGCACGCGCATGAGGTCGCCGAAGGTGGCCAGGGTGACGCCCGGGCGGGCGGCCAATTCCAGCAGGGCGGCTATTTCGCTGCCGTGGGTCACGCACACCGGGCAGCCGGGGCCGGAAATGTGCACCAGGCCCGCCGGCAGGAGGCTGTGCAGCCCGCTGCGGAAAATGCTCACGGTGTGGGTGCCGCACACTTCCATGAAACGCAGGCGGCCGCCGGGGTAGCCGGCTTGGGTGGCTTGGCCGGACTTAGCCGGCAGGGAGCGCAGAGTCGCTTCCAGGCGTTTCAGGAGCGGCGCGCAAACTTCGGGCGCGGCCAGTTTGTCGAGCGTCCGGGCCAGGGGGAGAGTCAGGTTTTCGCGGTCCATATCCGTCCTTTACATGTCAGGCTATTTCAAAACGAGAGCGAGATGCTCGCGCAGAGCCTTGATCCTGGTCGCCCCCAGGCCGGGAACGGCGCGCAGGGCGTCGTTGTCGGCTTCAGCCATGGCTTGCAGTGAGTCGAATTTGTCCCAGAGCGCTCTGGCCAGGCCGGGGCCGAAGCCGGGAATGCGCGCCAGTTCCCCTTTGAGAGCCTGGTTGTTTCTGGCCTGGCGGTGACGGCCCAGGACAAAGTCGTGTACGTGGTTGCGGACGTGCTGCAGGAACAGCAGTTCCGGTGAGCCCGGCTTGAAGCCCAGCGGGTTGCTGCGCCCGGGCACGAAAATTCTGTCTTCAATGTTGCCGGCCCGGCGGTCGCTGCGCCCTTCGTCGTCGCGGGCCTTAGCAATGCCGGCCAGGCAGAACTCGCCGGCCAGTCCGAGTTCGGCGAAGGCCTTGTATACCGTCCCAATCTGGCCGCGCCCGCCGTCAATGAGCAACAAATCCGGCCAGGGCGGGCCGGCGGCGGCCCGGCGCCCGGCCCAGGCGGCCAGCACGGCGTAGTCGTCGCCCCCGCCTGTTTCATTGTCAAAGGCATAGTTTCGCCAGTCGTTGCGCAGGGGTTTGCCGCCCTCGAACACCACCATGGCCGCGCGGGTGAGGCTGCCGGCGGTGTGCGAAACGTCCACGGCCTCGATGCGGTCGATGGGGCGCGCGCTGTCCAGCAGTTTGGCCAGTTGGTCGGGCAGGTCCTGCTCGCCGCGTTGGCGGGCGTATTCGTTGGCGTTGGTGGAAGCCATGCGCACCAGCTTTTCCTCGCTGTCGTTGCGCGGCGTGTTGATGCGCACGCTTTGGCCGTGCAGTTCGCTGAGGAGGCTCTCCAGCGAGGCCAGGCCCTCCCGGCTTGAAATTTCGCCGGCCCACGCTTCAGTTCCGGCTTCAGCCGGGCGGGCGCGGCCGCCTTCCGCCCTTGCGTCCGCTGTTTTGTCGGCCAGGCCGGCCTCCGGGTTCCAGGGCAGCACTACGCGCGGCGGCATATTCTCCAGCGAGGTGTAATACTGCAACAAAAAACTCAGTAGAAGTTCCCCGGCGTCAGCCAATTCCAGCTTGGGCCAGAAAAAATTACGGCTGCCCAAGAGCGAACCGCCGCGCACGAACAACAGGCCGAGGGCCAGCCCGTCCTGGCTTTCCGCCAGCCCGAGCACGTCCAGATCCTGTTCCCGGACAAGCACCACGGCCTGTTTTTCCACGGTGTTTTCCACCGCCCGAATCTGGTCGCGCAGCGTGGCCGCCCGCTCGAAGCGCAAACCGGCCGCGGCCTCGCGCATTTCCGCCTCCAGGCTGCGCAACAGTTCGCGCGAACGCCCCTGCAAGAGCAGGATCACCTTGCCCACGGTCGCGGCGTATTCTTCCCGGCTCACCTCCAGCACGCAGGGCGCCGGGCACTGGCCCAGGTGGTGGTACAGGCAGGCCCGGCTCCGGTTTTTCATGGCCTTGTCCGAACAGCGGCGCAGCGGGAAAATCTTGTGAATGGCCTTCCAGGTAAGGCGGGCGGCGCGCCCGGAAGTATACGGCCCGAAAAACCTCAGGCCGGCTTTACCGTTGTTGCCGTCCGGCGCGGCGGTCAACCGGCTTTCGGCCGCCTGGCCGGGCGCGGCCCGGGTTTTACCGCCTTTGCCGTTTTTGCGCAGGCTCCCCTGGCGTACGATTTCCAGCCTGGGAAACGGCTTGCCGGCGTCCAGGCGGAACAGGGCGTAATCTTTGTCGTCGCGCAGGAGAATGTTGTAGTGCGGCCGGTGTTTTTTGATCAGGCTAGCTTCCAGCAGCAGGGCTTCGTTTTCCGTGGTGGTGCTGATCGTCTCCAGGTGCTCGACCTTGGCGAGCATGGCCAGGGTTTTAGTGGCCAGGCGGGCTTCGTCGCGAAAGTAGGAGGACAGGCGCTTACGTAATTCCTTGGCCTTGCCTATGTAAAGCACCCGCTCCTGCCCGTCCTTGAAAATATAAACGCCGGGCGTGCGGGCTATTTTTCCGAAATCTGGCTTGTCCACCCAAGCTCCTGAATGGTAAAAGTAATTGTTATCATACTACAAAAAAAGTTTTCCTTTGTCACCGGTCAGGCTTATGGCGAAGATCCGGGATCATATTGGCCCGGAGCGCGGGCGGCTATTGTGGGAGCGCGGCTTATGCCCTATACAAAAGAGAAATCTGAGAACTCGAAACCCGAGAGGTGAGCCATGCCCGAACCCGCCAGCCGTACCCCGGACTCCTCCCGCCTGGAACGTCCGCCCGTAGAAACCTCCATTTTTGAATTGTTCAAGGCCGGCCCCGGCCCGTCCAGTTCCCATACCATCGCCCCCATGCGGGCCGGGCTTGATTTTCGCGCCCTCATCGACGCCCTGCCGCCGGAGGTGAAAAACAGGGCCTACAGCCTGAAAATGCGCCTGCTCGGCTCGCTCAGCGCCACCGGCCGGGGCCACGGCACTCCCCTGGCCGTGCTTACCGGCTTGGCCGGCTTTACCCCGCGCGCTTGCCCGGAAGATCTGCCGGCGGGCTTCCCGGACTTGCCGGCGGAGCGGCGCACCCTGCGCCTGGGTGAAAATTCCATTGTCCTGGATACGGACAACGTGCTGTTCGGCGAAATTGACCACCCTTACCCCTACAGCAACACCTTGGTGGGCGAATTGCGTGACGTAAACGGCGCGCTCCTGCTGGAGCGGGTCTACTTTTCCGTGGGCGGGGGCTTTCTGCAATGGGCGGGGTGGGAGCCGCCCAAACGCGGCCAGCAGCCCTTTCCCTACGGCACGGCCGCGGCCCTGCGCGCCCATGCCGAGGAAAACGATCTCTCCATTCCCGACATCGTCATGAGCAACGAGATGGCCCTGACCGGCCGGACCCGCCAGGAAATCCAGCACGACCTGGACGAAGCCATCGAAATCATGCGCAATTCCGTGCAGCGCGGCCTGCGCCGGGAAGGACTGCTGCCCGGCCCCCTGGGCGTTTACCGCAAGGCCATGCAACTGGCCCGCAAGGCCGACGCCTCGGACAGCTCTCTGAACCGCTTTCTGGGACTCCTGAACGCCTACGCTTTTGCCGTGGCCGAGGAAAACGCGGCCGGCGGCATCATCATCACCGCGCCCACCTGCGGTTCGGCCGGCGTGATGGCCGCCGTGCTCACCATTATGGAGGGCTACCTGGGCTTCGGGCCGGAAGCGGTGCGCGAGTCTTTTCTGGCCGCCGCCTCCGTTGGCTTTCTGGCCAGGCACAACGCCGGGATTGCCGGGGCCGAGGTGGGCTGCCAGGGCGAGGTGGGCGTGGCTTCGGCTATGGCCGCGGCCATGCTGGCCCAGGCGCGCGGCTTTGCGCCTCGGGTTGTGGAGAACGCGGCCGAAGTGGCCCTGGAGCACCACCTGGGCCTTACCTGCGACCCGGTGGGCGGTTACGTGCAAATTCCCTGCATTGAGCGCAACGCCATGGGCGCGCTCAAAGCCTACAACGCCTGCCTGGTGGCTTCGGCCGAGGAACCGGGCAAGCACCGGGTCAGCCTGGACGCGGCCATCATGGCCATGGGCGAGACCGGGCACGATATGAACGCCAAGTATAAGGAAACCGCCGGCGGCGGGCTGGCCGCCTCCTGGTTCGTCTGTTAAAAAATAAGGCTCTAGTTGCGTTTAATATGTATTTTCCCTTTTAGGATTGCCTGAGGCCACTCCTGTGGCAAGGAAAGGGGTGCTTCATGCAAGCGGCGCCAGATGAGGTAGTTGGGCAGCCGTTCCGTCGCAACACCGTTGAAACGTACCATCCAGTTTTTCAGGCGGCTGTGGTAGGCATTAACCGTTTGGACATGGAACACCTTCTCACGTCCTCTCTGCTGTTTTGTCCCCAT
>JAISDX010000066.1 GCA_031264465.1 Deltaproteobacteria bacterium
CAGACCAGAGGCGGGGGTTGTTTCTTCTATATTCGGAGAACTATTTCTTCACGGCATCTTTCAGCACTTTGCCGGGGGTGAACTTCACGGCTTTGCTGGCGGGAATGGTGATTTCCTTGCCGGTGCGGGGGTTGCGACCCTTGCGCTGGGCGCGGTCAGCAACTTTAAAGCTGCCGAAGCCGGTGAAAGTCACGGATTCGCCGGCCTGCAGGGCGTCGGTGAGAGAGGCGATCACGGCGTCAAGAGCGGCTTCGGTCTGAGCTTTGGTGGCCAGGCCGGCTTTAGCGTGGATCTTTTGTACGAGTTCAGCTTTGGTCATTGTGGGTCTCCATAAAGAGGGGTTTTTCGTGCTGAAATCATCCTTTGCAGCACATTGTTTCATCGAAAATCGTTCGCAAGCATTTGCAAATCCGTTTGCGCTTGGCAAGCGAAACCTGCATTATAGGCGCATTGCATCTTAATGCAATATTGCCCGAGCTTTGAATTAACGATAGTACTTAATCTACAGTAAATTGAAGAATTGAGCAATGCCGTAAACCGGTTTTTTATTGTTTGGCGCGGTTTTTTTGCGCTGCGGGAAAGGGGAGCCGCCGGTGAGAGTTACAACTATGTTGATTGGCAGACTATTATCTGGCCTGCTGACGCCGCTGATTCTGGCGGCCGGCCTGATTATTTTCGCGCCGCTTCCGGCCCGGGCCGAAGCCGGCCTGGTCCGGACTTCGTTCACGGTGCGGGCGGAGCGCCCGCTCGGCGGCTGGATTAATGCCGACATGGCCCGGGAGGCCGCCCTGGCCGCGGCCAGGCGGGAGGCTGCCGCCAGCCTGACGCCGGCCCTGGCGCGAATTCCGGAAGTGGCCGCCCTGGCCGCCGAAAACGCCGCCGGGGCGGAAGCGCGGAACCGGGAGCCAATGCTCGAACTGGTGGCGCGCTTCCTGCTGGAGCAGCCCGCCCCGGGCGGCGCGGCGCGGGAAAGCCTGGAGCCCGCCCCGGGCCGCTCCGGCCGGGTTCTCGTTCTGGAGCGGCCTTTCCATTTGGGCGGCATTGACCAGACCAGGCAAAAACTGGCCTTGCTCCTGAGCGCCCCGGCCCTGCTGGAAAACTACCGCCTGGCCCTGCAGTTGGAAAAAGAGTGCCTTACGCGCTACGACGCCGCCGTGGCCGTCCTGCTGGCGCAGCCCGAACAAATGCGCCAGGGGAAGGAAAGCGCGGCGGCCGGGCCGGTTTGGCAAGAAGCGGCGGCTCTGCATAACGCCCTGCGCGCCTGCGCCCTCTACCTGGAAATTTTGCCGGCTCTGTACGGGGAAAGCGGTCTGGACCCGGGCCTGCTGGAGCCGCTTGAGGAAATAAACCGGCTTTTGCCGGGCAACTACCTGTTTTTGGCCGAACTTGGCCGCTTTTATCTCTGGCTGGAGCGTAGCGGCCGGGCCGGGCCGGCTCTGGATGCCGCCCTGCGCCTGAACCCGGATTTCGATCAGGCCTATGGACACCGTGGCGCGCTTTGGCTGCTCCTGCACAAACCGGCCCTGGCCCTGGCCGATTTTGACCGGGCCATCCGCCTGGCGGCTGATAAGCCGGAAATGGAAGCGGTGTACCGCCACGGCCGGGCCGTGGTCTGGAAAGCGCTCGGGAACAGCGCCGGCATGTGTGAAGACCTGCGCCAGAGCTGCCTGTTGGGACAGTGCGCCGCCTACGAATGGGCGGTGGCAGGCAGGGAATGCCCTTAACGGAGGGGAAAGGCCGCTTAATGGTCTTTTTGCTCCCTGGCCGCGTCAGGCTCCTCCCGTGCGAAGCTCATGTATGTCTTGATACAATTCGCTCCGCCCGGAACTCGGTTGCCGGAGCAGGGTTTGCCAGGAAACAAAAATCCTCATTAAGCAGTCTTTCCTTAGACATAGCCCGCCGGGCTTGTTCAGCCCCTGTTCAAACAGGTGAGCTGGTTCAGGCTGAGGGAAATGGTGTTTTTGAAAATCACGCCGCAGTTGGCCGGGCCGCGCCAGGCCAGCCGGGCCTCGATGCCGTCCAGTTGGCTGAACTGCGGTGGAAAATCGAACAGGAACAAAGGCGCGTTGTCCGGCACTTCGGCGGGGTTCTGCCCGGGGGGCAGCAAAAGTTGCGCGCCCTCAAAGCTTATGTCCGCGATCATTACCCGGAAACGGTTTTCCTCGCTGATCCGCATAACCGCGAACAGCGGCCTGTCCAACTGGACCCGGGTGCATTTGCGGCGCTCCTCGGCCCGCTTCTGTTGCTCGGACATCATTCCTCCCGGTGATTTTTAGGGCGCTTGCGCTGTGTACTACTTGTCCATACTGATCAATGTTCCAGCTTGGCCGGTCATTATACTTGCATAAGCGGGGCCATAAGTCAAAACCGGACCAGGCCCGATTCGGGCTATCAGCGCTTGCCTGGCCTGCTGATTTTATGTAGAGAATTATAAAGTCGCGCCTACTCTCGGACCTGACGATAAAACCTGGACACGGAGCCGGTTAATATGTCTACGGAATCAGATAAGGAACAAGCCCGGGCCCTGCATTTCGCGCAGGAAGCTCCCGCCGCTTCGTCCGCCGCGCCCGCTTCCCCCGCTTCCCCCGCGTCCCCTGCTTCCATAGAAGAGCAAATCACGACGCGGCTCCTGGAGAAAATCGACAATTACCGGCGCTATGGCTTTAACCGGCACGAATCCGGCGTGCTGAACATCCTGTTCGACCTGATGCAGGAATATCAGGCCGACGATTTTCTCAACCGGCTGCCCTGCCTGCTGCTCAAGCTCACCTGCGGCATGGAGGCCGAAGATTACAGCCGCGAGGCTGACGACAGCTTTATCCTGCGCTCCGCCCCCAGGCACGCCGACGACTGGTTCCCGTCGGCTCTGGACGAGTTGCGGGACAAACTGGTCGGTGAGCGGCGGGCCTGCCTGCCGGTGCGCGGCCGCTTTTCCGGCGACAACCACGACCTTGCCCGGCGTGAGATTCTCGGCCTTCTGGTTCTTTACCCCCAAACCGCGCTGACGCCGCACGATCTTCTGTTTTTTGAGAAATTCGCCAACCGGCTGGGGTTTTCGCTGCACAATCACGCGGTGGCCCGGCGCAACCTGGAACATATCGAGTTCGTGCGAACCCTGGTGCGCGATATCGGGCACAACGTGCTCGGCCCCAATATGTACTTCAAGCTGCTCCTCAACCAGTTGGCCTCCGGCCTGGTGGAGCTGGGCGGCAGCCTGCGGGCCTGCGTGGAACGCGGCCCGGGCTACGCCGCCGGACGCCTGGCCGACCCCGGCAAACCCGACCCGCTGGCCGACGACCTGCGGGCCAGGCATAACGCCATGCTGGATCTGATGAGCGAAATTCAGCAGAACTTCGGGCACAGCAGCCTGTTTTTGGAAAGCCTGCTGCGCGAAAGCCACTTCACCCAGGGCCGCTACGTGCTGCGCACCAGCCGCATAAATCTGGCCGAGCGCGTGGTCAAGAGCCAGTTCAACACCTACCTGCCCATGTTCAAACCCAAGGGCATCCGCGCCACCCTGGACATCCGGGGCGGCTGCGACGCCCCGGAGCCGGACTGCTGCCCCCTGTGCCTGGTGGAGGCCGACTTCGGACTGATCAGCCAGGTGCCGGCCAACATGTTCTCCAACGCGCTCAAGTACGCCGTTGCGACCAGGGAAAGTCCCGAGCCCTTCATGCGCTGCACGGTGTTCCCCCTGGAGAACTGGCGGCCGAAAGACGGCAAGACGCCGGCCCGGCCCGGCCTGTGCGTGGAGGTTCTTACCAGCGGCGAGCACATCAAACCGGGCGAGACGGGCAAGCTGTTTGAAAAATACTTCCGCGCCTCCAATACCGCCGGCATTTCCGGCACCGGCAAGGGCCTGCACTTCGTACACGAAATAGTGCGCCAGCACGGCGGCGAAGTAGGCTACCGCCCCGACCCGCGCGGCAACGTGTTCTATTTTATCCTTCCTTGCGCGCCGCCCGATGAGACGTGATGAGGCCTGATGCCGGCAACAGAAAAGTTACTCTTCCAGAGGGAAGCGCTGCTTAATGAGGATTTTTGTTTCCTGGCAAGGAAGGCGAGTTCCGGGCGGAGCGAATTGTATCAAGACGTACATGAGCTTCGCACGGGGCGAGCCTGACACGGCCAGGGAGCAAAAAGACCATTAATCAGCGCTTCCCCAGCTCTTTTTTCTGTCCGGCCGGGAGCTGGTTCAGCATGTCCTGGGTGGAGTTGAACAAAAAGCCCAGGATGGAGTCGGAAACCAGCATGCCTTTGCTGGTCAGGCTCAGGTAGCCGTTGCGCAGGCGCACCATGCCCTTTTTGTGCAGGGCGTGGATGAACTGGCGGTTGTCGCTTACAAAGTCGCGCCCGGTGAGCTGTTTGAAGGCTTGCAGGCGCATGCCGCGGTCGGTGCGCAGCCGCAGCATGATCAGTTCCAGCACCCGGGTGCCGTGCTCCAGCTCTTCGTAGTCGGCGGCGATGCCGCGGTTTTGCACCGCGCTCAGCCAGGCTTGCAGGTCGGGCGGGTTGGTCCAGCGGCGCGACTTGAGCGTGCCGGTGGCCGAGGGGCCCAGGCCGATATAGTCGCGCCCTTCCCAGTAGCCCAGGCTGTGCCGTCCTTTAAAGCCCATGCGGGCGAAGTTGGAAATTTCGTAGTGCAGGAATCCGGCCGACTCCAGGTAGTCGGAGCCGTAGGCGAACATGGCGGCCTGCTCTTTTTCGTCGGGCAGCTCCAGGTCGCCGCGTTTTACCTGGTCCGCCAGGGGCGTGCCTTCCTCCAGGGTGAGTCCGTAGCAGGAAAGATGCTGGGGTTTGAGAGAAACGGCGGTTTTCAGGTCTTCCAGCCACAGGCGCAGCCGCTGCCCGGGCAGCCCCCAGATCATGTCCAGGCTGATGTTGGAAAAGCCGCAGACCTGGGCGCTTTCCACGGCGGCGATGGCTTCGCGGGCCGTGTGCGGCCGCCCCAGCAGGCGCAGCATGGTGTCGTCCAGGCTCTGCACGCCCAGGGAAAGGCGATTGATGCCGAAGCGCGCCAGCTCGGCCGCGTAGCCGAATTCCAGAATGGATTCCGGGTTGCCCTCGAAAGTGATCTCGGCCCCGGGCGCAAGGCTGAAGTGCGCCCGCAGTTTTTTCATGATCATTTCCACGGACTGGATGGGCAGGATGCTGGGAGTGCCGCCGCCGAAGTAGACGCTTTCAAGCCTGGTCCGGGGCGAGCTTTGCCCCAGGCGCTCGGCCCAGAGGGAAATTTCTTCCAAAAGGCCGGTGAGGTACAGACGCAACTGCTCCACCCCGGCGCCCCCCCGGGCCAGGGGCTGGGAATAGAACGAGCAGTAGTAACAACGGCTGCGGCAAAACGGCACGTGGATGTATAGTTGCATTTTTGCGTAAGTTTAATTGCTTTACCGGAATTTGTCTCCAGGTATTATGGAGCCGCATATGAATCTGCGTTTCCTATAAAGGCCGATCAAGATATTTCCTATACGCTGAAATTTCTGCTAAGGTCGTTTAAATGCGCAGCTTGGCAAGCCCGGCCGCGTATTAAGTTATCGATAACTGATTGTCTTTCCCGGCGCGGCTGGCGAAGGGCAAGAGTTCAGTGGAGGGATATTGTGAGCGATTTTATTTTGCTTTTTGATACGGAAGTCACGGAGCTGAACAGCCGGGCCAGGCTGTGGCGGCATGGGCGCAGCGGCGCCCAACTGCTCAGCTTGAGCAACAAGGACGAAAACAAGGTGTTCGGGGTGAGCTTTCGCACTCCGCCGCACGATTCCACTGGCCTGCCGCATATTCTGGAGCATTCGGTGCTTTGCGGTTCGGACAAGTACCCGGTCAAGGAGCCGTTTGTCGAACTGCTCAAGGGCTCTCTCCAGACCTTCCTCAACGCCTTCACCTACCCGGACAAAACCTGCTACCCGGTGGCCAGCGCCAACTTGCAGGATTTTTACAACCTTGTGGACGTTTACCTGGACGCGGTGTTCCACCCCCGCATCACCGAGGCCGTGTTCCAGCAGGAAGGCTGGCACCTGGACGCCGAAGCGGCGGAAGACGGCAGGTCGGAAATCACCTTCAAGGGCGTGGTCTACAACGAGATGAAGGGCGTGTTCTCTTCGCCCGAGGCCGTGCTGGAGCGCGAATCCATGCACGCCCTGTTTCCGGACACGCCCTACGGCCTGGAATCCGGCGGCGACCCGGAAGCCATCCCCTCCCTGACCTTTGCGGACTTCATCGCCTTTCACCGCCGCTATTACCACCCCTCCAACGCCCGGTTCTATTTCTGGGGGGACGACCCGGAGGAAAAACGCCTGGAAATCGTCGGCCAGGCGCTGGCGGGGTATGAAGCCTCGGAAACGGAATCTTCGCGCGTGCCGCTGCAGCTTCCCTTTGCCGCGCCCAAGCGCCTGCGCCTGCCCTTTGCGGCCGGCCAGGACGACAAGCCCATGTTCACCCTGAACTGGGTCATGCCCGGCCTGGGCCTGGGGGCGGAAGACACCGAACTGGTCCTGGCCATGGAGATGCTTGAACACATTCTGCTGGGCATGCCGGCCTCGCCCTTGCGGCGGGCTTTGATCGAATCCGGCCTGGGCGAGGATCTGGCCGGCAGCGGCATGCAGGTGGAGTTGCGCCAACTGCTTTTTTCCATCGGCCTCAAGGGCTTGAATCTGGCGGACGGGCAAAGCGCGGAGCAGGCGGCGGCCCGGGTGGAAGAGCTGATCCTGGCGACCCTGCGCGACCTGGCGGATAACGGCGTACCGCTGGCCAGCCTGGAGGCGGCGGTGAACAGCGTGGAATTTTCCCTGCGCGAAAACAACACCGGGCATTTCCCGGTGGGCTTGTCCGTGATGTTGCGCAGCCTGACCACCTGGCTTTACAGCGATGATTTCGGCGACGAGGCCGGCCAGGCGGCCGCGCTGTCGCCCCTGCGCTTCGAGGAACCCCTGTCCGCCATCAAGCGCAAGGCTCTTGGCGGCCAGCCCGGTTATTTTGAAGGCATCATCAAAAAATACTTTCTTGATAACAGGCACCAGGCCGCCGTGCTGCTCCAGCCGGACCCGGACCTGGCCCGCGCGCAGGCCCGGCGGGAGGAAGAGCGCCTCAAGGCCAAGCTCTCCGGCCTGAGCGAGCGGGAAAAATCCGCCCTGGTGGAGGGC
The DNA here is from genome assembly GCA_031264465.1 of Deltaproteobacteria bacterium. Classification (GTDB taxonomy): domain Bacteria; phylum Desulfobacterota; class Desulfovibrionia; order Desulfovibrionales; family Desulfovibrionaceae; genus WRHT01. Next base: position 7,137 of record JAISDX010000066.1, read on the forward strand.
ACCGCCCGCCTGCGCGCCATGCAGGAAGCGCCCGACGCCCCCGAAGACCTGGCCAGGATTCCCCGCCTGCAAATGGGGGATCTCCCCCGCAGCGGGCAGGAAATCCGCCAGAAAACGCCCGACGGGAGCCTGCCGCCGCTCTATTACCACGACCAGCCCACCAGCGGCATCTGTTACCTGGACGCCCACCTGGACATCAGCCCGGTGCCGGACAGGCTCCTGCCCCTGGTGCCGCTCCTGGGGCGGGCCATGCTGGAAATGGGCAACAGCCGGCGTGACTACATTGAACTGAACATGGAAATAGCCCGCAAAACCGGCGGCATGGATTCGGATTTGACCCTGTTCACCCGGCTGCGCGACCGCATGCCCGTCGGGGCGCTCACCGTCAGCGGCAAGGCCGCGCCGGATAAGGTGGGCGACCTGTTCGATCTCCTGGCCGAGCTTTTGTCCGAAACCGCTCTTGATAATCCCGAACACTTCGGCCGCATGCTGCTGGAAGAAAAAGCCCGCCTGGAATACGGGCTGGTGCCCAGCGGCCACCTGATCGCCGCCGGGCGCCTGCGCGCTTCCAACTCTCTGACCGGCTGGCTGTCCGAGCTTTGCTCCGGGCTGAGCTACCTGGAAAGCGTGCGCGCCCTCTGCGACGAATGCCGCTCCAACTGGCCCGGCGTGCTGAAAAAGTTGCAGGACCTGCGCAAGATTATCGTCAACCGCCAGGGATTGGTGCTGAACATTACCGCCGAAGGCAGGCAGGAAGCCGAGTTGCGCGCCCTGGCCGCCAGGCTGGCGGAGCGTCTGCCCGAAGCGGTTCTTGCTCCGGTCTGCCGGGCCATGGAAGACTTGCCGGCCAGGGAGGCCATTGTGGTTCCCGCGCAGGTGAATTTCATGGCCAAGGGCATGAACCTGTTCGACCAGGGCTACGTTTACCACGGCTCGGCCCTGGCCATACTCAAGTACCTGCGCACCGGCTTTTTATGGGAAAAGGTCCGGGTGCAGGGCGGAGCTTACGGCGCCTTCGCCACCCTGGATCGCTTTACCGGCGACTTCGTGCTGGCCTCCTACCGCGACCCGAATATCGCCGGCACGCTGCAAATCTTTGACGGCTGCGCCGCGCACCTCATGGACAACCCGCCGGACCGGCGCGCGCTGGAAGCTTCCATTATCGGGGCCATCGGCGAGCTGGACAGCTACCTCCTGCCCGAAGCCAAGGGCAAGGTGGCCTTCGGCCGCGCCCTTACCGGCAGTACGCCGGAAATCCGCGCCCAGGTGCGCGACGAGGTGTTCAGCGCCACCGCCGAGCATTTTCGCCTCTTCGGCCAGGCCTTGGCCGGGGCTCTGCCCGGCGCCGGCGCCGTGGGCCTGGGCGGCCAGGACCTGGAAGATTGGGCTGGGGCGCAGGGCTGGACGGTGAACAAAGCGCTTTAAGCGGATTCGGCGCGCCGCAGCCGCTTTACAGACATATTCCGGTGGGGCTGGACATTTTTCAATTATTGATCTAGTTTGTTATCAGTAATGATTTCTAATGTCATTTAACTGTAGGCAAACCATAAGGGAGAAAGTACAATGTCCATGATTCAAAAAGAAATCGCCGATTTTTCAGTTCAGGCCTACCACGGCAACGCCTTCAAACCCGTGACCAGAAAAGACGTTCTTGGCAAGTGGTCCGTGTTTTTTTTCTATCCGGCGGACTTCACTTTTGTCTGTCCCACCGAACTGGAAGACCTGGCTGACAGCTACGCCAAGTTCAAGGAAATTGGCTGTGAAATCTACTCGGTTTCCTGTGACACGCATTTTGTCCACAAAGCCTGGCACGACGCCTCCAAAACCATTCAGAAAATCCAGTACCCCATGCTGGCCGACCCGACCGGCGCCCTGGCCAGGGATTTTGACGTGATGATTGAAGCCGCCGGCGTGGCCGAGCGCGGTACTTTTATTGTCAATCCGGCCGGCAAAATCGTTGCCTATGAAGTTATTGACGGCAGCGTGGGCCGTAACGCCGACGAACTGTTCCGCCGGGTGCAGGCCTGCCAGTTCGTGGCCCAGCACGACGGCGAAGTTTGCCCGGCCAAGTGGCAGCCCGGCTCCAAAACCTTGAAGCCCAGCCTGGATCTGGTGGGCCTGTTATGAGCGGTGAAGACCGTTTTTACGATGCAATCATTATCGGCGGCGGCCCCGCGGGGCTGTCCGCCGCCCTGTATCTGGCCCGGGCTCGCTACCGGGTGCTGGTGCTGGAAAAAGAGAGCTTCGGCGGGCAGATCAACATCACCGCCGAAGTCGTCAACTATCCCGGAGTGGAAGGGGGCGGCGGCAAGGCCATAACCGAGATCATGCGCCGGCAGGCCCAGCGCTTTGGCGCGGAATTCCTGCTGGCCGAAGTGGAGCGGGTGGACCTGCGGGGCGAAGAAAAAATTGTGCGCACGGCCCGGGGCGAATATCGTTCTTTCGGGGTAATAGCGGCCACCGGCGCCCAGCCCCGCAGCATCGGCTTTGCCGGCGAGGCGGAGTTCAAAGGCCGGGGCGTTGCCTACTGCGCCACCTGTGACGGTGAATTTTTCACCGGCCTGGACGTGTTTGTTATTGGCGGAGGCTTTGCCGCGGCCGAGGAAGCCGTGTTCCTCACCAAGTACGCCCGGCGCGTCACCGTGCTGGTGCGCGGGGACGACTTTACCTGCGCCCGGGCGGCGGCCGAGGAAGTAAGGGCTCACCCGGATATCGCCATCCATTGCAACACGGTGGTGGAAGCGGTTTCCGGAGAAAACGGCCTGCAACTGCTGCAAGCCAGAAACCTTAAAACCGGCGAAACCTGGGAATATCGCCCCCCGGCCGGCGAAAGCTTCGGCGTGTTCGTATTTGCCGGCTACCAGCCGGCCACGGCCTTGTTCGCCGGCCAGATCGCCCTGGACGAGCACGGTTATGTGCTTACCGACGCCAATCGAAAAACCAGCCTGGAAGGCGTGTATGCGGCCGGCGACCTGTGCGTGAAAAACCTGCGCCAGATGGTCACGGCCACCTCCGACGGAGCAATCGCCGCCACGGAACTGGAACGCCACCTGGCGGCCATGCAGAAAAAAACCGGCAAAATTCCGGTGCAGCCGGCCACCCGGGTGGAACGGAGGCAAGAGCAGCCCAGCCCGTCCGCCACGGGTGAAGGGTTTTTTACCGCTGAAATCCGCACCCAGTTGGCGGCCGTGTTCCAAAAAATGCAGGCGCCGGTCCTGCTGCGGGTAGAATTGGACAGCCGCCCGGTTTCGGAGGAATTGAAAGCTTTTCTGGCGGAACTTGACGGCATGAGCGACAAGCTCCGGCTGGAATACCCGGCCGCCGAAAATTTGGCCGGCGCGCCCTGCCTGCGCGTGATCCGGCAGGACGGCACATACAGCGGCATCGCCTTCCACGGCGTACCCGGCGGGCACGAGTTCAGTTCTTTCGTCATCGGCCTGTACAACGCGGCCGGTCCCGGCCAGGCCCTGGACGAGCCCCTGCTGGCAAGAATCAGGGCCATCGCCCGGCCGCTGGACATGAAAATTCTGATTTCCCTGTCCTGTACCAAATGCCCGGAACTGGTCATGGCCGCCCAGCGCATTGCCGCCGAAACGCCGCTGGTCCGGGCCGAGGCTTACGACCTCAATCATTTCCCGCAACTGCGGGATCAATATAAAGTCATGAGCGTGCCCTGTCTGGTTCTGGATGACAAAACCGTCAGCTTCGGCAAAAAAAGCATTCCGCAACTGCTGGATCTGATTGCGGAGCACCAGGAAATCAGCGTTTCCATAAACCCTGAGTAGCTCGCTCATCTGCTTGTTGTTTAGGCGGGTAGAATGGTTTGCCGAACTTCTTGCCCGATACGGTTGTGTGTTTGGGTAGCGGCATCAACTCCCTGTTGCCGCCCTTGCCGTGTTCTATCAATTTGCTGACCTCAGGAAATTGATCGGAAATGGCAAGCACGCTGTTGCGACAGGCAACCATGCGCTGTCAATTACTTTTTTGAAATTTTTCCATTTGGTGTAATCAAATACCGGTTGTTGTTTCATCCTGCCATGATTTTTTCTGTTGGGAACCGACTCGTGGATGAACGCGCCGCCAAGGCAAGCAACAAAGTCGCGCAGGTGATTTCACCGCTGCTTATAAAAAGTATCCCGATGTTTCCCGCTACAGGAATCAGACCAAAAGAAAATGCCACGGCAAAAAGTTGCATCAGCGCCAGCAAAACCCATGCTCCCATCAAGCCTCTGCGGATTGGCGAGGTTTCTATGCGGCGAATCCAGGCAAACAAAGTCGCGTACACGGCAATCGCCACGACCAGAACCCCCAATACCGCCATATTTCCAAACGATAAAGCCAGAAAGGGCAATGTGGAAGATGCCTGGCTTCCTGGTAAGGCAAGCGCCTGCTCGGTCCCGCCCAGTCCGGCAAGCTGAAACGCTTTTCTGTATTGCAGCATCTGAAACCCGGCACCAAGGGGATCGCTGTAGGGGGCGAACAATGCCAGCAATCGGCGCATTATGTATGGCTTGCTGGCAATAAACACGCCCACGAGGGCCGCCAGGCCGATACTCCCCACCCACAGTTGCTTGCGAAGCGCGGAACTGGGAGCTTTCAGGGTCAGCGCCATGCAGGTGATCACCTGAAACAGAACGGCGGCGGCATAAGGTTGCAGCATCAGCAAAAAAATATGCGCCGCGAGCGCAAGCAGGAGCACGGCGGCTTCTTTTGCGGCTATGCGCGTTTCAAGTCGAACTCCAATCGCGATGGAAAAGAGGCACGAACTCCAGAGGCTGGAAGTTATCACTCCTAGATGCCGTATGGCGCCATCCGTCAGGGTACCACAGGCAAGCGTAAGTCCATCCAAAGCAACCGCTGACCCAACGCACAGCCAGGTGGTTGTGTTCTGGTTAAACGCGGGACGCCAACCGTCAACATGGAAAAAGAGCATAGCGACCAGAAGGATCGCTGCAAAAACCAGCCAGCCAATCTCCACGCCGTCCATAGGCAAGCCGAGGAAAGAACAAACAACTCTGAAAATCAACAACAAGACGCAGGGTATGACAACATTCATCAACTTGATGTCGTGTAGTAACACAAAAATCTCCCGTATAATCAATATATTTTACAGAATAGCACCATTTTATCCAGAAAAACGATGCTCCTGACAATCTCGAACTGAAATTGGCTACAGAGGAAAATTCAGTCACAAAGCCGGTTCTCTCTGGGCAGGTTTTTAGTGACTCCCTCCCGACTGTTAGCCGTTGGGTATTCGCTCCAAGGTGAGGGCTAGTAGTCTGTAATATCTAAAATTTTACATTACAATTTCGGAGTACAGTCTCTTTAACCTGACCCTTGCGTCATCAGATGTGAAATGCCAACCAACACCTTTTTGGTTGATATTTCGTAAGCGCTCACAGGGTAAAACGGCTAAAATCATTGAATCTGCTTGAATAGCAAAACAGGAGAC
>JAISDX010000120.1 GCA_031264465.1 Deltaproteobacteria bacterium
GCCTGAATGGCTGGAAAAGCGCAATCAGCCGATTTCCCTTTCTTTGCCCTGTTCCGGGGAACGTTTTGGCGCGCAAAAGAGTACCGCCTTTTTTGACAACCTGTTGCCCGAAGAAAGCCATCGTCAGGTCTACTAGGTGCAAAGACTTTGAAACCGCAATGGGCTTACGTTTGAATCGGGCGAACCAATGGCGTTGACGGCAGTTATTTCGTTCAACGCGGACGGTTCCACCTTTACCTGTAATCAATTGTTCTTTAGGAATTTCCAGCGGATAGACCTTCCAATCATCCGCAAAATAATACCGAATTTGACGGGATTTGGAATTTGGCGTTATAGGTCTGGCAGGTGTTTGTTATATTCAGCCACGCCAGCGGCCGGGAGGACCGCCAAACATGACCAAGCCATCTTATCCGGACGTACGCAGAAAAGACCGCCAGATTAGCGAACATGAAGCCTGGGAAGTGCTTAAAAACGGACAGTACGGCGTGCTCTCCACGGTGGGCGAAGACGGCCTGCCCTACGGGGTGCCGCTTTCCTACGTGGTGCGGGACGGCAAGCTTTATTTTCACTGCGCCGTGGAAGGGCGCAAGCTGCGCAACATCAAGGCCAACAGCCAGATCACTTTCACCGTGGTGGCCGAGCACCGCCCGGTGCTTCAGAAAGGGCATTTCAGCGCCACCTTCAAAAGCGCCATGGTTCTGGGCAACGCCGTGCTGCTAACCGACCCGGCCGCGCGCAGGAAAGCCTTTTTCGACCTGATCGAAGGCCTGGTGCCGGAGCACCTGGACAAGGCCGCAGCTTACATCGAGCAATTGGAGAACATTACCGCCGCAGTGGAGATAATTCCGGAGCTGGTCACCGGGAAGGCCAGACCCGACCAGTTCGATTAGCGGGCTCAGGCGAAGACCGCGCGCAGCCAGTCCGGCACTTTTACCGGCTTGTTGGAGTCGTCCACCAGGGCGTGTTGGGTGCTGCCGGTGGCGTGCAGGACGGTTTTATCCTGGTTCCAGATTTCATAAATGAACGTGGCCGAGGCCCGCCCCCATTCGGAGAGGCCTCCCCGGACCATGGCCAGGTCGTCATAGCGCAGCGGGCTGCGGTAGCGGCACTGGGCGTCGCGCACCGGCAGGGAAAAGCCGCGCTTTTCCAGCTCCAGGTAGCTGAAGCCGAGGTTGCGGATAATCTCGTTACGCGAACGCTCGAACAGGTGCAGGTAGTTGGCGTAATAGACAATGCCCATGGCGTCGGTGTCGCCGTAGGATACCCGGTAGGGCAGCCAGCTTTCTTTGCAGGGGAAGGGTTTCATATTTGTTTGAGAACCTGCGCGGTTTCCAGCATGGCGGCGGCGGCGTCGGCGCCCTTGTTGCCGGCTTTGCTGCCGGCGCGTTCCACGGCCTGTTCCAGGTTGTCGGTGGTCAAGAGGCCAAAGCCGATGGGCAGCTCGGCGGCCAGCGAAACCTGGGCGATACCCTTGCTGGCCTCGGCGCAAACATAGTCAAAATGCGGGGTGGAGCCGCGAATGACCGCGCCCAAGGCTACAATGCCGTCAAACTTGCCGCTTTTGGCCAGCTTCTGGCAGGCCAGAGGCAGTTCGAAAGCGCCGGGTACGCGCACCAGGGTGATTTCGCTATCCAGCCCGTGCCGGGTCAGATAATCCACGGCGCCGCCCACAAGGCGCTCCACCACGAAATCGTTGAAACGGGCCGCCACCAGGGCGATTTTCAGCCCCCTGGCGTTGAGCTGCCCTTCAATGGTCTTGATATTGCTCACAGGAAAACTCCTCCAATTTTTTTACTAGCAGGAACGCTTGCCGACATGCAGCAAATGTCCCATCTTGTCCCGCTTGGTGCGCAGGTAGTTCTCGTTATATACGGACGGGCCGATTTCCAGAGGCACGCGGTCCACCACTTCCAGGCCGTAGCCTTCCAGGCCGATGATCTTTTTCGGGTTGTTGGTCATGAGGCGCATTTTGCGCACGCCCAGATTCACCAGCATTTGGGCGCCGATGCCGTAGTCGCGCAGGTCCGCCCCGAAGCCGAGGCGGTGGTTGGCTTCCACGGTGTCCAGCCCCTGGTCCTGCAAGGCGTAGGCGCGAATTTTATTGGTCAGGCCGATGCCGCGCCCTTCCTGGCGCATATAGAGCACCACGCCGCGCCCTTCCCTGGAGACTTCGCGCATGGCCGCATGCAGTTGGCTGCCGCAGTCGCAGCGCAGCGAGGCGAAAACGTCGCCGGTGAGGCATTCGCTGTGCACGCGCACCAGCACCGGGTCGCCGTCGGCCACGTCGCCCATGACCAGGGCCAGGTTGGGGGCGTCCTGCAGGTCGTTTTCGTAGCAGATGACCTGGAATTCCCCCCAGGGCGTGGGGAGCCTGGCCTCGGCCGCCCGGCGCACCGAAAGCAGGCCGGACTGCACCCGGTAGCGGATCAGGTCTTTAATGGTGGCAATTTTGAGGTTGTGTTTCTTGGCGAAGACCAGCAGGTCCGGCATGCGGGCCATTTCGCCGTCGTCGCGCATGATTTCGCAAATGACGGCGGCGGGCTTCAGTCCGGCCAGGCGGGCCAGGTCCACGCCGCCCTCGGTCTGACCGGCCCGGACCATCACCCCGCCGGCTTGGGCGCGCAACGGGAAGATATGGCCGGGGCTGACGATGTCGTCCGGCCCGGCCCCGTCGGCCACGGCGGCCTGGACGGTGCGGGCGCGGTCGGCGGCGGAAATGCCGGTGCTCACGCCTTCGCGCGCTTCAATGGACACGGTGAAGTTTGTGCCGAAGCGCGACTCGTTGCGTTTGGTCATGAGCGGCAGGTTGAGCTTGTCGCAAAATTCCGGGGCCATGGGCAGGCAAATGAGCCCGCGCCCGTGCGTGACCATGAAATTTATAATTTCCGGGGTGATAAATTCAGCCGCGACGGTGAGGTCGCCCTCGTTTTCGCGGTCTTCGTCGTCGGTCAGGATGATCGTCTCACCCCGGCGGATTGCTTCAATGGCCTCTTCAGCCTTGCATATGCACATGTGCTGCCTCTATGTTACGGGCGCCGCCAAGGCTACTTAAACCCCGCCGCCCGGATATATTCGTCAGAACCCGTTTTCCCGGAAAAAATCCAGGCTCAGGCCCGCCTGATTCTTATTATCAGTATTGAGCGCTTCGTCAACCGCCGCCCGGCGGAAATCGGTCCCGAAAACGCCCAGCATACGTTCCACGTATTTGCCGATCAGGTCGGTCTCCAGATTGATGGCCCGGCCGGCCTGCCACCCGGCCAGGGTGGTTTCGGCCAGCGTGGCCGGAATGACGTTCACTTCGAAAAAATCGTCGCCGCAGGCATTGACGGTCAGGCTCACCCCGTCCACCGCCACCGAGCCCTTGGGGAGGATCTGGCGTTTGAATTCCTTGGGAAAGCTGAAGCGCAACAAGATGGAGGAGCCGGCCGGCCGGCGCTCGGTGAGCGTGCAGAGCGCGTCCACATGCCCGCTTACCAGGTGGCCGCCCAGGCTGTCGCCCAGGCGCAGGGCCCGCTCCAGGTTGACCGGGTCGCCCCGGCGCAGCCCGCCCAGGTTGGTCAGGCGCAAAGTTTCTCCCGAGGCGAAAGCGCTGAAGGAGGCGGAGTCGAACTTTTCCACGGTCAGGCAGGCGCCGTTCACGGCAATGCTCTCGCCGGGCGCAAGATCCGCGAAAGGACGGGCGGGGGCGATGCTCAGCCGGGCTTCGCCGCCGCTCTTGCCCACACGCAGAATTTTGCCGGTGCATTGGATCAAACCGGTAAACATGCTAATTCACCCGCCGGAAGCGCAGGAGCAGGTCGCCGCCGCAAATTTCGGCGCCGCAAAGGCGCAGTTGCAGCGCTTCGTCCATGCTCAGGGGAAGGCGGCCGTCGAACAGGGGCCGGGCTTGGGCGTCGCCCAGAATTTTCGGCGCCAGGTGCAGACGCAGTTCGTCGGCCAGGCCGTCTTCCAAAAGCCGCAAAGCCAGGCTGCCGCCGCCTTCGCAGAGCAGGTGATGCACGCCGCGCTCGGCGCGCAGCCGGTCCAGGCCGTCCCGCAGGTCCAGCATCTTTTTTTCCTCGTTCAGGTAGGGCAGGCCCCAGACCGTGGCGCCCAGGCCGCGCAGCGCATTGGCTGTTGCGCCGGCGGCCGCGTCGCCGCCCGTCCAGAACACGGCCTCTTGCGGACGCTGGCGCAGGATATGAAAACGCTCCGGGTATTCCGGCAGGCGGGAAGTCACCACCACGGCCAGCGGCTGCGGCCCGTCGCCGCCGGACTGCTGGCCCTGGGGGCGGCGGGTCAGGCGCGGGTTGTCCTGGTAAAAAGTCTTGCCGCCCACCAGCACGGCCTGGGACCAGGCCCGGAGTTCCTGTACCCGTTCCAGGGCCTCGGGGCAGCTTATCCACTTGGAGTGGCTGTTACGGGTAGCAATGCGCCCGTCCAGGGTCGAGGCCAGCTTCAAAATGACGTAAGGGCGCTCCGTGCTCTGCCAGACAAAAAAGTCCGCCAGGCTGTCCCGGCAGGCCTGTTCGGCCACGCCGCTCTCCACTCGCACGCCCCGCTCGGCCAGCCAGCCGGCCCCGCCGCCGGCTTTGGGGTTGGGGTCGAGCGCGCCGATAACCACGTGCTTGACGCCGGCCTCCAGTATGGCCTGCGTGCAAGGGGGCGTCCTGCCGAAGTGATTGCAGGGCTCCAGCGTCACCACCAGCGTGCAGCCGGCCGGGTCCAGGCCCATGGCCCGGGCTTCCGCCAGGCAGTTTACCTCGGCGTGCGGCTGCCCGGCGGCGGCGTGCCAGCCGCGGGCCAGCACCTGTCCTTCTCTGACCAGCAGCGCGCCAACGTGCGGGTTGGGGCAGGGGCTGGGAGCGCCGCGTCCGTCGCCCTGAAGGCCCAGGGCCACGGCTTCGAGCATAAAATCGTGGTAGGGCGAAAGTGCTTGTTCCATTATCTGGCACCTGCCGGAGTCAGCGTTTCCTTAATTTAAAATGAATTAAGCCTTATTTCGTTTTGGCAACCGGCGGAATTCCACACCGGCTTCACGCAGAAACCGTTCGGCCATCTCGTCCGGGTATGGGTTCCCGAAATAAACGCGCTCGATGCCGCAGTTGATAATCATCTTGCTGCAAATCAAGCAGGGCTGGTGGGTGCAGTAAATGGCCGCGCCCTGCAGCGAAACGCCGTGAATGGCGGCCTGAATGATTACGTTCTGCTCGGCGTGCAGGCCGCGGCAAAGCTCGTGCCGCTCGCCGGACCTGATGCCGAGCTGTTCCCGCAGGCACCCGGTTTCCAGGCAGTCGGCCAGGCCGGCCGGCGCGCCGTTGTAGCCGGTGGCCAGGATGCGCTTGTCCTTGACCGCAATGGCTCCCACTTTGCGCCGTCTGCAGGTGGAGCGCTGGGCCACCAGTTCGGTGATGCCCATGAAATAATCCGGCCAAGGCATCCGCTCCCGTTCGGGAGCGGACCCCGGCGCCGGAATGCTGTCGTTGTTACCAGGCATAAATGGGGAACTGCCTGGCGAAGGCCTTGACCTTCCTCTTGAGGGCCGCAAGTTCGGTTTCGTTGTCGCGCTTGGCCAGGGCTTCGATAATCCACAGGGCCACCTGGCGCATGTCGCTTTCCGCCATGCCGCGGGTGGTCAGGGCCGGCGAGCCGATGCGGAAGCCGGAAGTTACGAAGGGCGAGCGGGTTTCGAACGGCACCGAGTTTTTGTTCACGGTAATGCCGGCCTTGTCCAAAGCCACTTCGGCGTCCTTGCCGGTAAAGTCCTGTTCCGTCAGGTCCACCAGGATCAGGTGGTTGTCCGTGCCGCCGGAAACGAGCTTGTAGCCGCCTTCCAGCAGGGTGTGGGCCAGGGCGCGGGCGTTTTTCAGCACCTGTTCCTGGTAGCGGGTAAAGGCCGGGCGCAGCGCTTCGCCGAAAGAGACGGCCTTGGCCGCGATCACGTGCATGAGCGGGCCGCCCTGGATGCCGGGGAAAATTTGGCTGTTGATGGTCTTGCCCAGTTCGGCGTTGCTCAAAATCATGCCGCCGCGCGGGCCGCGCAGCGTCTTGTGCGTGGTGGTGGTGGTAATATGGGTCTGGCCGATGGGGGTGGGGTGCAGACCCACGGCCACCAGGCCGGCGATGTGGGCCATGTCCACCATGAATTTGGCGCCGACTTCATCGGCAATGGCGCGGAAGCGGGCGAAATCCAGAGTGCGGGAATAGGCGCTGGCCCCGGCCACCAGGAGCTGCGGGCGCTCGGCCTTGGCGGTCTTGAGCACCTCGTCGTAATCGATCTGCCCGTTATCCCTGGAAACGCCGTAAGCGGAGAACTGGAAAAACTTGCCGGAAAAGTTCACCGGGCTGCCGTGCGTAAGGTGGCCGCCGTGGCTCAGGTTCATGCCCAGCACCTTGTCGCCGGGTTTGATCACGGCAAAATAGGCGCCCATGTTGGCCTGGCTGCCGGAATGCGGCTGCACGTTGGCGTATTCGGCGCCAAACAGCTTGCAGGCGCGCTCTATGGCCAGGTTTTCCGGAATGTCCACAAATTCGCAGCCGCCATAATAGCGCTTGCCCGGGTAACCTTCGGCGTACTTGTGGGTGAGCACGCTCCCCTGGGCCTGGCGCACCGCCGGAGAAACAAAGTTTTCCGAGGCAATCAGTTCCAGGCCGCTTACCTGGCGCTCCATTTCAAGAGCAATGGCTTTGCCGATTTCCAAATCTTCCAAAAAAATCTCGTCCATCTTGTTTCTCCGTGAGAGTTTGGTGATGTATGCGCCTCCGGCGGGCGGGGGCCTTGCCCCCGCGCCCCGCCAGGAGTTGCGTTTCCTTAATTTTCTACTTGCCGGTCCAGCGCTTGTAGACGACGCAGGCGTTGGTGCCGCCGAAGCCGAAGTTGTTGCAGAGCACGTGTTCGACCTGTTGTTTGCGCGGTCCGGCAGTCACGTAGTCCAGGTCGAGTTCCGGGTCCGGCGTTTCGTAATTGATGGTGCCGGGAATGAGACCGTTGTGCAGGGTGAGCACGGCAAAGAGGCTTTCCAGCCCGCCGGCCGCGCCCAGCAGGTGCCCGGTCTGCGATTTGTTGGAGACCACGGGAATTTTGTAGGCCCGCTCGCCGAACACGGCCTTGATGGCGATGGTTTCGCCCAAGTCATTGTGGTGGGTGGAAGTGCCGTGGGCGTTGATGTGGTCGATGTCGTCCGGGGTCAGGCCGGCGTCCTTGATGGCGGCGCGCATGGCCTGAATCATGCCGGAGCCGTCTTCCTTGGGGGCGGTTATGTGGTAGGCGTCGCCCGAGGAGCCGTAACCGAGCATTTCGGCGTAGATGGCGGCGCCTCTGGCTTGGGCGCTTTCCAGGTCTTCAATGAAGAGGAGTCCGGCGCCTTCGCCGGCCACGAAGCCGTCGCGGTTCAGGTCAAAGGGGCGGGAGGCTTTTTCCGGCTCGTCGTTGCGGGTGGAGAGGGCTTTCATGGCGGTGAAACCGGAAATTCCCATGGGGGTGATGGTCGATTCCACCCCGCCGGTGATGGCGGCCCGGGTGCGGCCCAGGACGATGTCGGTGTAAGCGTAGCCAAGGGCGTGCAGGCCGGAGGCGCAGGCGCTGCAGGCGACCAGGTTCGGGCCTCTGGCCCCGGTAAAGATGGACATCTGGCCGGGCGCCATGTTGGAGATGAGCATGGGGATGAAGAAGGGGGAAACCCGGTTCGGGCCGGAGTCGAACAATTTGTGGGCAAAGGCCTCGATGGTGGCCAGGCCTCCGATGCCCACGCCCACGTGCACGGCCACGTCTTCGGCGTTGGAGTCGTCAATCTTGAAGCCGGAGTGCTCCATCAGCTTCATGGAGGCGGCCACGCCGAACTGGGTGAAGCGGTCCATGCGCTTAGCCTGTTTGGCCGAGATGCCGAATTCCTCGGGATTGAAATTTTTTACTTCGCCGGCAATCTGCGTGTCATAGCCGGTGGCGTCGAACTGGGTGATGCGGGAAATGCCGGATTTGCCCTGTACAAGATTATCCCAGGCGGTGTCCAGGTCATTGCCCAGGGGGCAAATGGCGGACAGCCCGGTTACAACTACGCGTTTTCTCATGTTGCTCCTTGGTCGCCGCCGTCCGGTCAAACGGAGCCGCCGGGCGGCAGAATGCTTGATAATGCTTGATAGTGAAAGGCGCCTTAGGCGGTTAACCATAAGGCGCTCTTCCGGAATAGCTTTTACCGGATTTGCCTTATCCGGCCAATGTATGCAAACCAATCGGTTCGCGCAAGTTTATTTCGCGTGTTCGCTGATATATTTGTAGGCGTCTTCGACCTTGAGGAGCTTCATGGCGTCTTCGTCGCCGATTTCAACGTCGAATTCTTCTTCCATGGCCATGATCAGTTCGGTCAGGTCGAGAGAGTCGGCGCCCAGGTCTTCAACAAAGGAAGCGCCGGGCACCACTTCGGATTCGTTCACGCCAAGCTGGTCCACGATGATCTGTTTGATTTTGGATTCTACGGACATTGTTCCTCCAGTATAGATAGTTTTTGTGTTCAGGGTAACTGCCGCCGGTCGGTCCACGGGGTGGCGGCGGGGGCCGGGGTCAACAGTACAACCCGCCGTTCACGGCCAGCACCTGGCCGGTAATGTAGGTGGCGTTTTCCGAGACCAGGAAGATCACGGCCTTGGCCACGTCTTCGGCGGCGCCGAAGCGCTTCAGCGGAATTTGGCTCAAGTATTGATCGCGCGTCTTGTCGTCAAGGGCGTCGGTCATGTCGGAAACGATAAAACCCGGCGCCACGGCGTTCACGGTAACGTTGCGGGCGGCCAGTTCCTTGGCGGCGGCCTTGGTCAGGCCGATGAGGCCGGCCTTGGACGAACTGTAGTTGGCCTGGCCGGGCACGCCCATCTGGCCGGAGATGGAGGCGATGTTCACAATGCTGCCCTGGCGCTGCCGGGTCATGATTTTGGCCGCTTCGCGCAGGCAGATGAAGGGGCCGCGCAGGTTCACGCCCAAAACGGCGTCCCAGTCCTCGTCCTTCATGCGCAGGATGAGGCCGTCCTTGGTGATGCCGGCATTGTTGACCAGGGCGCCGAGCAAGACTTTGTCCTTGATTTCCGCCTGGAAAAACCCGGCCACGTCTTCGGCGTTGCCGACGTTCAGCGGGAAGGCTTTGGCCTGGCCGCCGGCGGCCTGAATTTCAGCGACCACGGCTTCGGCGTCGGCCGCCTTGCTGGCGTAGGTCAGGTAAACCTGAAAGCCGGCCCGGGCCAGCGCCAGGGCGATGGACTTGCCCAAGCCGCGGGAACCGCCGGTGACCAGCGCGGTGGAAACTAAATCGCTCATAGTGAATCACCTGTAAAGATATTGAAGTAAAAACAAAAAATTTATCTACCCGATTTGCGGCCGCTTGTCATTGAAAATTATACCGGGGCTCCTGGCTGCTGTTTCCCGGGCGCGAAAAATTTTGACAGGGGTAAACTGTAGCCGAGCCAAGGTCAATCAAAATTTTTCAAGCCGGGTTTATGGCGCCGCCTCCGGCGCCTCAATTTCCCCGGGCAGGCCGAGATGAAGCCGGAAAAACGCGATAAAGAAATCGTCGCGTTCAGCGGCCGCTTCCGCCCGTTCGTCCTCGCCGGCGGAGCCGCACATGCCGGGCAGGGTGTTGGCCATGTTCTCCGGGCAGGGCGCGGCCAGGGAGTAATGGTCCACGCCCGCGCAAATGCGCATGAGGGGGCGGAAGGCCAGGCCGGGCGGCACAAGGCCCCCCCAATTGCTGGTATTGCGGTTGCCGGCCTGGCTGTCGTCCGTTGCCGGAACCGGAAAAAATTCGTCCTCGGCGGCAAAAACCGCGCCCAGCGGCGCCGGCAGAGCGGCCAGCGATTTTTTATCCAGCATGAACAGTCCGCCCGGGGCAAGCAGGCCCACCGCCTCGGGCCTGGGCGCGGCCGCTTCAGCCGGCAGCGCCAAAGACGGCCGGAAGGCGTCCGGCCCGAACTTGGTTTTGATATCCGCGGCCTCGGCCGGGAGTTTCAACTGGCGGGAAAGCGCCCAGGGATTGCAGAAAACCGGGTCGGCCGGGTTGCTCTCGCAAAACGCGGGCGCGGCGGCCGGGTCGAGATCCGCCCCGGCCAGTTGCAGGGCCGTAATCGCCCCGCTCCCGCTGCCCAGCACGCCCAGGCGGCTTATGTCCATAATGGCGCGCAGTTCCTCAAGCTCGCGGATCTTGCGCAGGGCGGCCAGGAGCTGGCGCGGGCGGTGGTAGTACAGGGCCGCGCTGAAGATGGCGGAAGCGTTGTCGAAGTTGTCGCCGTAGTGGGTGGGGGCGATTACCACAAACCCGTGCCGGGCCAGGGCCAGGGCCAGATCGTGGTTGGCGAGGTTGTGTCCGGCCATGTCGTGCGACAGCAAAATTACCGGAAAGCGCCCGGCGGCGGGCTTGGCGTTGCGCTCGGCCTCGAAAAACCATTCGCCCACCCGCACGGTATAGCGCGCTCTGCCCTTGCGGGCCGAGGGGTACCACACGGCGACGCTGCTCACCAGTTCAATATTATGGTCAATGTTATGGTCAACGCTCTGGCCAAGGTTATGGTCGCCGCCATGGCTGCCCAGGCTGGAAATGCCGACGGGGCGGAACCCGGCTTGGTATTGGTGCGGCGTTTCGCCCATGGCCCAAGGGCTGCCGGGCAAACAGAGCAGGCAAAAAACGCTGAAGGTAAGAAGGAGTTTTTTCACTGCTTGCCGGTTTTATCCGCGTCCTGGCCGCCCAGTCGGACCAGGCCGGAGCGCAGCCCGTATTCCACGGGCCAGACGCCGCGCCGGGGCTTGTAAGGGGCGAGCTTGTCGGCCGCGACTTTTACGTTTTTTTCGCCGTGGGCGTAATCGGCTACCTGGTAGGGCGGAAAGTACAGAGTCAGGCCGTCCGGGGTGAGGGCAAAGAGGGAGAAATTGAGAAAGTCCGGGCTGGTGCCGTTTTTGACGCTGTTTTCAAAATTTTGCCCCAGGTCGGCCAGCAGACGTTCGTAGGAATAAATGGAGAGGAACTGCAAAAGGCCGGCCGGGTCGCCGAAGATGTCCTGGATGTTCAGGCGGCGGCCGTCGGTAAGATCGTAGGAAAAAGTGACCATGCCGGGGTCCGGGTGGGCGCCGCCGGTTTCGGTGGTAACGCGAAAGACGATGCTCAGGAATTCGCCGGAGGGCTCGCTGATCTCGTAGTCGACCAGCATGCTGAAGCGCCCGCCCTGGCCGACTTCCAGGCTGCCCACGCCGTCCACGAACGTGCGCAGGGTCTGCCTGGCCCAAAAGTCGAGCTCGCTGTCGATCTTGCTGTTGCCGACCTGGGGGTAGTTCACCATCACCGAGCAGCGTTCGTCCTTGTGGATGAAACTGCGGGTGGCCACGCTGGCCGGGGCCGGCCTGGCTTTGGCGGGGCCGGGTTTGGCCCGGCGCGCGGCCGTGGCTTTCCTGGCCGAACTGGCGCTGCCGGACTGGTTCATGGCGGCGGAGGGAGAGGGCGCGGCGGCGGAAGCCAGAGCCTGGTTTTGCGTTCCCGGCCAGGCGGCCGAAAGCGCGAAGGACAGGCAGAAGCAGACCAAGAAAACCACCAGGTTTTCCGGGTGGCGGAGTTTATGACCTTGTGCGGGGTTAGCAGCCATATTGCAGGACACATAACCCATGCCCGCGCCGGCCGCAAGGGCAAAAAAATGATTTTTCCGGCGCGCCTGACCGGCAACTTGACAATTTGCCCGCATAAAAATGACTTTTTTCATATCCTGGGCTATGCTTGGGGCAAGGTCTTTCAGGAGAGTTTATGAAGAGAACCGCCTTTTCCCTGCTGCCGCTCGCTTTCAGCCTGTTCTGCCTGTGCGCGCCGGCACCCGCTTTTGCCGCTCAACCCGCAACCCGGGACGCCGATAAAATAATTCACGTCAGCATGATTTCCTGTTTTGCCGAAGGGCATCCGGTATCCACCCGGGTCTGGCAACCATGGATTGCGGAACTGAAAGCCAGGACCAACGGCCGGCTGGTCATCACGCTCCTGCCGCCGGACAGCATCGGCCCGGGCCGCGGTTATTTCGAGGCCACGCAGCGCGGTTTGGCGGGCATCGGGCACCAGGCCGTCAGCCTTACCCGCTGGCAGCTTCCGGCCACCTCGGTCCTGGATATTCCTTCGTCCATGGCCAACTCCCTGGCGGCTTCGGACGCTTTCTGGACGCTTTACGAAACTTCACCGGAAATGCAAGCCGAGTTCAGGGAAATCAAGCTTTTGGCCCTGCACAGCTTCGCCCCCAGCCAGTTCAACATGACCCGGGGCAATATCACCATGCTGGATGACTTTCGCGACAAGAGAATGCTGGCCACCAGCGCCGAGCAAGCGCGCATTTTGCGCGCCCTGGGCGCCAAGCCGCGCATCATGCACTATACCGGCTACAAAGACCTCCTGGACAGGGGGCTGGCCAACGGCTGCCTGCTGCCCCTGGGCGCCCTGCGCGATTACGGGGCGGACAAATACGTCACCAACCTGACCCTGGCCAACATTTATCTCGGCGCCTGCTGGCTCGGCATGAACAGGGAGGTGTACGAGTCGCTCCCCCCGGATTGCCGGGCGGCTGTCGACGAGAGCAGCGGGCGGAAGCTCTCCATGGCTCTGGGCCAAGCCCTGCTGGAATTCAACCGGCAAAACCTCAAGGCCCTTACCGCGAACGGCGTGGCCATAAACAAGATCACCATCGCCGAAAGAGTCCGCTGGTTGAACCTGATTATCCCGCCGACGCGCGACGAATGGTTCAAACTGGCGGAGCGGCGCAAGCTCAAAAACGCCGAGGATCTCTACCGGCGCTCCCGCGCCATTTTTGAAGAGGCCGCCAACAAATACGCCCACTTGAATTAGGGAAGCGTTGATTAATGGTCTTTTTGTCCCCTGGCCGCGTCAGGCTCGCCCCGTGCGAAGCTCATGTATGTCTTGATACAATTTTTTACCGCGGGTCCGGCGTCACCTTTGCCGGCAAAGGCTTGCCCGAAGCCCACCAGGTGATCAGTTGGTGATTCAGGCTGTAGGGGTGCGGCCTGGCCGGCAGATTGTCACGGTGGAAAAAGGCCGCCAAGGTAAGTTCTTCTTCCTGAAGCTTGATTTCACCCGCTTCGTAATCGGCGTAAAATCCCACCATCAGATTGCTGACCAGGGGCCAGGTCTGGGAGGCGTGATAGCGGATGTTCTTGACGCGCAGGCCTGTTTCCTCCATTACTTCGCGTTTGACGCACTCTTCCAGGTTTTCTCCCGGCTCCAGAAAGCCGGCCACCAGGCCGTAGGCGTTGCCGCGCGACTGGTGGGTGCGGATGAGCAGCACTTCATCCCCCCGCAGCACCGCCACCATTATGGCCACGTAGATCGGCGGGCGCTGTTCGTAGCGGCAGGCCGGGCAGGTTTTGGTGAAAGAGGCCCGCTCCCGCGCCGTGGCCGCGCCGCAGGCCGGGCAGAACTGGCTGTGCGCGTCCCAGTGGGCCAACTGCCTGCCCTTGCCGGCGAATTTGTACAGGCGGGGCTTCATCAGCTCCCAAGTGCCGATGCGCATGTCGGTTTCAATCCAGCGCAGGCCCGGCTGCTCCGGCGGCAGTTCTTTCAGGGCCAGGGCGAAGCAGGGCAGGCCGTCAAACTCGCCCAGGGGCAGCGTCAGAAAAGGCGATTCCGGCAAGAGCGGCGAACCTTTGTCAATGCGGGGCACAAAGCGTTGCCCGCTTTCATCCTCCAGCAGCAAAAGATGCCTGCCCTTGAACAGGAACCAGACGTCGCCGGAGTCCCGGGAAAAAATTCCGCCGGATATGTCCGATGCGCCAGGTGCGCCAGATACGGTAGATACGCCAGATAAGGTAGACACGATGCAGACCTCCCTGGCCGAAGCTCTACCATCAACTTCCCTGCCGGTCCAGATTTCTGCCGCCCCGGCGGCAAAATCCCCCTTGCCTGACCCGCAATCTTAGTATTAGAATTGGATTTCAATACCCTAGACAAATGTAAGGAGCTGGCATGTCTGTTGAAGCAGTTAGAACGTATCTGGAAAAGTGGGGCAAGGGCGGCGCCGTGCGGGAATTCAACGTTTCCAGCGCCACCGTGGAACTGGCCGCCCAGGCTCTGGGCGTGGAAGGCAAACGCATTGCCAAAACCCTGTCCTTCAAGGGCAAGGGCGAGGCCGACGCCAGCGGCGCCTTTCCGGTAATCCTGGTGGTAGCCGCCGGAGACGCCAAGGTCGACAACACCGCCTTCAAAGACCAGTTCGGCTTCAAGGCCAAAATGCTAAGCCCCGACGAAGCCTTGGCCGGCACCGGCCACGCCGTGGGCGGCGTTTGCCCCTTCGCTCTGACCAACCCCCGGGCCGAAGTTTACCTGGACGTTTCCTTGAAGCGCTTTTCCAGTGTCTTTCCGGCCTGCGGCAGCGGCAACTCGGCCGTGGAACTGACTTGCGACGAACTCTTTGAAGTTTCCGGCGCCAGGGAATGGGTGGACGTCTGCAAAGCCTGGCGCGGCGATATGTAAGGAAATGTCAGGCTGACGCGCCGGGTGAGGGAAGCGGCCGGGGGGGCCCCCCCGGCCGCTTCCCTCACCCGGCGCGTCAGCCTGACATTTCCTTACATATCGCCGC
>JAISDX010000125.1 GCA_031264465.1 Deltaproteobacteria bacterium
CAGACAACCATCAGGACGGCGGGCAGGGCGTCTTTTTCGGCAATCAGCCCGGCCAGCACCAGGGGTTTGGCGTCCGGCGTGAAAAACGGGCTCACGCCCAGGGCGGCGAACATGCCCAGAGCGTAAAGAGCCGCGCAAACCGGCCGGATTTTGCCGATGCCGCGCAATTCTTCAGCGCGGCAGCTTTGCAGGGTGACCCCGTCGGCCAAGAGCCCCGCTTTCCCGGCAAAGCGGATCAGGTGGGCCAGGCAGAGAAAGGCCAGTAACCGGGCCGAGCCGGTAAAGCAGACCTGCAAAATCGCGCCGGCGCCGCCGGCGTCCGAAGCCAGTCCGGCGCCCACGACCACGTAGCCCAAGTCGGCCAGGAGGAGCCGGCCGAGCAGGGGGACGGGAGTATGGCGTTTTGTGATGGCGGTGCCCAGGCCGTAGAGCATCAGAAAAAGGCCGAGCCAAACGAGAACGACGGAGTGGGTGGCATTTATGGATTCTAGCATAGCGGTATGGGGCTGACTGGGTTTAACAAATGATCCGGCTGGCGAAAATCGCCCGGAGACTCATGAAAAAACGCGCCAATCAGGCTGTGATGCGGCGGGTTGACAATTCCGGCGCAACAGCCGCGGACTCGAAATTAAAAAGCGCTGAGCCCGTTCCGCCATTACTGAATCTACTATAGGGCAGTTTAAGCGTAATTGGAAGAAAAAATTTCTGGAAGAAATTTTAGAGTGGTGTTACATGTATGAATTTGACACAAAAGAAACGAAATCTCCTCACCCGGAGCTGTTCGGGGCTGTTTCCCCGGAAACAGCCCCCCTGCCCCTCAGAGCTCCTTGCGCTTCTTCATGCGCGGCCCGCGCCGGATTTCTTCCGCCGGGCCGGCGTCCCGGTACTTGTCCAGGGCTTGGATCACGCCGGCCGGGGTAATGCCGTCCAAATTAATGACCCGCATTTCCACAATAAAGCGCCGGCGCAAAAAGAGCACGCGCCGGTCGCCGAAGATGTTGAATTTTTTCGGGTCTATTTCCTCCCGCACCAGAAAGACGTTGATGACGGTGCTGGTGTGGATTTTCAGCAGGGTGTTTTCCGAAATCTCGTAAGCGGCAATGCTCTTCCAGGGCAGGTGGCGCTTGCCGCCCGTGAACGTCAGGCCTTCGGCCGTTATTACCACAAAGGGCTTTTTCCGGCGCAGCATCATGGAGATGAACAGATAGAGCAGGTAAAGCCCAAGGGCGGCGGCCAGGATTTGCCGGAAGCTGCCGAACTCGCGAAAAGCGGCCAGGGTCAGCACGAGCACGGAGGTAACGCCGATAAGGGCGGGAATCAGCGTGCCGGTTTCAAACAGGGCCAGCGGCTCGAGCTTGTCGCCCGGCTCGCCTTCCCCGGGCCGGTTCTCCACCTGAATCTGCTCCTGTTCGGAGGGCTGGAGTTCGTCCGTGGTTTCCTTGGCGTTCTCTGTGCTCATGCAGTCTCCTGTGTCCCGCCTGCTTGTCGGGGGCGGACAAGGGCGGAGCGGTAAAGTGAAATTAAGGTCCGGCCACCCTATACCATCGGCCGCGCCGCGTAAAGCGGCTTTGCGGGCCGGTTGACAAAATCCTTGAACAGGAAGGTTTTGTCACCATCTCCGGTGGGCCTCTTGGGAAAGCGGTCGTTGCGCGGAGCCAAAATCAAGATGGCTTGTATACCGCCAGCAGTTCAAGCGCCTTGGCCCGGTTGGCGCCGTCGCGGCTGATGCAGCGCCGCACGGCGAAACAGTCTATTTCCGCCTGGCCGTATATTTCCCGCGCCAAGTCCGTGGCGTGGTTGCTCAACACCACCGGGTTGCCGCGCCCGGCCGCCTGTTCGGCGCAACGGGCCAGCTCTTTCTGTTCCGCCGGCCCGAAGCCGTCAGCGGTATAAGCGGTAAAATTGGCCGTGCTCGAAAGCGGCAGGTAGGGCGGGTCGCAATAGACCACATCGCCCGGCTCCAGCGCCGCGAACGTGCCGCGAAAATCCAGCGCCGCGAATTCCAGCCGGGCCCGTCGGCTCTTGGCCAGCACCGCCGCCAGTTCGGCCCGCGGGAAGTAGGGGGCGGCATACTTGCCGAAGGGCGTGTTGAACTCGCTCTGGCGGTTGTAGCGGACCAGCCCGTTGTAAGCATGCCGGTTCAGGTAAAGGAACAGGGCCGCCCGGGCCGGGGTGAGCTTGCTGGCGTTGAACCTGGAGCGCAGTTCGTAAAAGGCTTCGCCGGTGTTGTGCTCCGGCCTGAACAGCTTTTGCGCTTGCTTGATGAAGCCCTCGCCGTCCTCCACCAATACCCGGTAGAAGTTGATCAGGTCCGGGTTCAGGTCGCAAAGCAGAAAGGCCGGATAATCGGCGTTGAGAAACACCGCGCCGGAGCCGGCAAAGGGCTCCACCAGGCGCTTGCCCGCCGGCAGGGCGGGTAAAATCCGATCCAGCAGGCGAAATTTCCCCCCGGCCCATTTCAGGGGAGGGCGGGTGCGTTTTGCCATCAAATTCCTCTAGCTCGTCGTCCACCGCTTCCAGAGCAAGGCGTCGGGAAGGGTTGGCAAAGGGTTGCCGATAGGGTAAAAGGATTACGGGGCAGTTCTCCGTAAAGGAGGTTGCCTGAATGGTACGGTTCCTGCGGGATGTTGCCGTCAATGTGATCGGCGGTATTCTTGCGGCCCTCATAAGGCGCTTATTTAACGATAACCGTTAAAAGAGGCTGCCCCTGAAGGAACAGCCATTCCTGTCAGGGGCACAATTTGGATTTGATCACTAAATCCGGGGAGCTGTCCCAAGGCAGGGGTGTTTCGGCACTTCCTACCCTCTTGTTTTCAAGATAACCCCTTAATGGAGAAATGGCAAGAGGGGGAAACCTCACGTGCAGAGCACTCGCATGAATGAATATAATTTATTGAAATAATTTGTTTTCAAAAAATAGTTTGAAAAATTTCTCTTTCTCAGCCGTTTTTTTCCCGCAGCGGTTCCAAGCAGAGTTTTTTCGCAACGATCTGAACCTGCGGCAGCATTCTGACCTGGCGGGCCGCCTCAAGCGAAACTTGTTTGTCGTGCCGCGTAAGCTGATCCAAATCCCCTCCCTGAAAATAGGTCATGGCTTTGAGAGCTTCCCCCGGCGAGAAATTATCTCCGAACATGGCCCGGGCGGCGGCAAGTCCTTTCGGCAAGTCCACGCCATGCTCCAGCATGGCGGCAATATCTTTGTAATCCTTGTATTCGACGCGATCAAACAAGGCCTTGAGCTTGGTGGCCAGCAAATCGTCCAGAGAAGCCACCTGGATTTTATTGTCATTGGCCGCAAGGGGTTCGCCTACACGTCCAAAATCAATGGCCCCAAAAAAAGAAAGCCGCGCCCCGTTTTTGGTGAGGGCGCTGTAAGTATTGTCCCGGGCCTGCATTACTTTTGCCCCGGCCAAAAAGGGGAAGGCTTGCCGGATTTCCCGGGTTGTAAAATTTCGGTCCGTGAAAAAGTCAAAATCAACTGAACGTCTGTGGCCAAGCTGCAAAGCGATTGCGGTTCCGCCGTATAAAGCAAACCCTTTTGCCGCTGCGGGCGTAAGCGCTGGCCATATTTCCATTTGCGCGGCCGGCAGAATTTCAAGCTTGGGCTGGAACTGTTTCATGGTATAGCCGCTTTGGCATCGGCGGTATTTCTTCAAGGGCAATACTGGTGAGCCGGTAGTGCCAGTAAGCCCAGGAACGCTCGTTGAACTGGCCGATTTCGGCGTGTTGTAAAACGTCCAGCAATTTTTTTTCGCCTACGAGATCAATCAGGCGGCAAACATCTTCATAAAAGCCAATATTCATTACCTGAGCGACCAGGCGATCCGGGTGGCGCAAGGCTTCGGCCGGCGTTTTCCACCAGATGTAATGCGCCAGCCGGGCCAGGCCTTCCAGTTCACGCGCCGAATATTTTTGCTTCAAGCTCATAATTTCCGATTCCGCGCGGGCAGAGCCGGCGGAAAAGCGGGGCCGCCGCCGGCTCTGCTCCTATAGATAGCGGCGCAGCTTTTCAAACAGCAGTTCCAGGTCCAGCGGCTTGCCGATATGGTCGTTCATGCCGGCGGCCAGGCATTTTTCGATATCCTCGCGGAAGACGTTGGCGGTCATGGCCACGATGGGCACGCTTTTCGCCCGCGGCACATCCAGGGCCCGGATGCGCCGGGTCGCTTCCAGCCCGTCCATGCCCGGCATCTGCACGTCCATCAGGATCAGGTCGTAGTGCTCCGGCTTGGCGCTGAACATTTGCACGGCTTCCTCCCCGTTGGCCGCGCAGTCGATTTCCACTTCGCTCGGCTCCAGCAGGGCCAGGCAGATTTCCTGGTTTATATCCACGTCTTCGGCCAGCAAAATGTGCCGGCCCGGGAAGAGGTTGGCCGCGTCGTCCTTCTCGCCGGCGGCTTCCTGCGCCGTAAGCTCCTCCAGGTGCCCCATCCCCAGGCATTCGTTGATGCAGTCGGCAATGTCCGAGCGGAACAGCGGCTTGGACAAAAAGCGGTCCACGCCCACTTCCTTGGCCTCGTCGGCAATCATGCTCCATTGCACCGAGGAAATCATCGTGACCACGGAGTTGTCGCTGCGCCGTTTCCGTATTTCCCGCGACAGTTCTATGCCGCTCATGCCCGGCATTTTCCAGTCGACGAAATAGATGTCGTGGCGGTTGCCCTGTTCCAGAAGCGCGATGGCCTCTTCGCCGCTGGCGGCGGTGTCGCAGGCGATGCCGAAGCCCTGGGCGGTTTCCTTGAAGTATTCCAGAATTTCCGGGCTGTCGTCCACGGCCAGAATGCGGATGTTCTTCCAGTTCACGCCCTCGTTCAGGCCGCCGCGCCGGTCCGTCCGCCCCCGGGCAATGCGCACGGTAAAGCTGAAGGTAGAACCCCGCTCGAGTTCCGACTCCAGGTCAATCTCCCCGCCCATCAGCTCCACAATGCGCCGGGAGATGGCCAGGCCCAGGCCGGTGCCGCCGAAATTGCGCGAGGTGCCGCTGTCCGCCTGCTGGAAGGCCTGGAACAGGTGCGTCCGCTCTTCCTTGCCGATGCCGATGCCGGTGTCGGAAACTTCAAAACGTATGGCGTACAGGCCGTCTTTTTCTTCCACCAGCCGGGTGTCCAGCTTGATGGAGCCCCCTTCCGGCGTGAACTTCACGGCGTTGGAAAGCAAATTGGTAAGCACCTGCGAAAGGCGCTGGTCGTCGCCGCACAGGCGGCGCGGAATTTCCCGGTCCATGTTCACGTGAAAGCGCTGATTTTTTTCGTCAACCCTGAAGTTGATAAAGTTCACTACCTTGCGCAGCATTTTTTCAAAGTCGAAATCCAGCAGGGAAAGCTCCAGCTTGTTGGCCTCTATTTTCGACATGTCCAAAATGTCGTTGACCACGCCCAGCAGGTGGGTGGAGGCGTCTTCAATCTTGCCGAAGGCGTAGTCTTTCTTGTCCAGGCCGGGCGCGGCCTTGCCGATGGCGGTCATGCCGATTACCGCGTTCAGCGGCGTGCGCATTTCGTGGCTCATGTTCGAGAGAAAGTCGCTCTTGGCCCGGTTCGATTCCTCGGCCTGATCCTTGGCTACCAGGAGCATTTCGTTCAGGCTTTTCAGGTGGCTGTTTTTCTCTTCCAGCTCGCGCGCGTAGTTCTGCAGCTTGGTGACCAGGTCGTTGATCCGCTCCGTCATAACTTTAAAGGCTCGGGAAAGCACGCTTATTTCGTCGTGCCCCCGGCTTGGCGGCACTTCCGCCTCAAAGTTGCCGTTGCCCAGGGCGCGGGCCGTATTGGTCAGCACCAGCAGCGGCCGGGTGACGTTGCGGGCGATCAGGTAGAGTAAAACGGCGATAACGCCCACGGAGATCAGCGAAACCAGGGTGGCGTAATTGCGAATGCTCTCGGCCGACTGGAGCACTTCGCGCATGGGCACGCTCACCGCCACCGACCAGGGGGTGGTGGCCTCGCTCAGGCGTATGGGCATGAAGATGCGGTAAAAGTCTTTGCCGCTCATTATATGCAGCTCGCCCGTCCGGATGGCGGTTTTAATGTCAAGAGCCTCGCGCAGCCGGTCTTCATCCACGCGGAGCATCGCTTCGGCCAGTTCGGGGGAGAGCCCCGGCCAATCCATAGTCCCGGCCTCCAGGGCGCCGATAAAGTTCACCAGTTCTTCGCGGGCCGCTTCCTCGAGCTCCGGTTTTTCCAGGTATTCCCCGGCCAGTCGCAGCACGGCCGGTTTGTAGGCCGGGCTGTGCTGCAGCAGGTCGCGCAGCACTATTTCCCGAATGTCCCGGCCCAGGTAGCCCTTGTCCGGGTGGGCCGCGATGGCGCCGGAGTTGGAAAAAATTTCCGTGTACCCGCCCGCCGAGTGCGTGTTCTCGCGGGTCACCATCTCCTGCAGCTTGTCCAGCACGATGTCCGAAGACATGATGCCGATAAACTCGCCCTGGTACAGAATGGGGAAGACCATGCTGGCCAGCATTACGGTGCGGCCCTGCACGTCGTAGGGGTAGGGGTCGGTCAGGTATTCCTGTTTCGTCTCCCTGGGCACGATGTACCAGTCGGCGATGTCGATGTCGTAGAGCGGCTGCACGTCGATCAGGCCGTCCAGCTTGTTCCAGTAGGGGGCGTAGCGCCCGGTTTCGTCGTAGGCCGGTTTCCGCCCGGCGTATTGCGCGTCTTTGCCGTCCAGGGCGTCGGGGTCGTAGGCGATGCAGAAGGCGGTAATGTATTCCTTGCGCGCCAGCGCGTTTTTAAGAAGGTCGTTCATCAGTTCGCGGTCGGTGACGTTGTGCCCTTTCAGCACTTCGAACACCGTGGCCAGCGTTTCCGAGGTGATGCGCGCGCCTTGCAGTTCGGCCCGGATTTCGTTCCGGTATTTTTCCGCCGTTTCGGCGGCCAGGGCGAAGGCGTCGTCTTTGGCCACCTCGATGCTGCGGCGCGAAACCATCAGGGTGAGAATCAAAAAAGACGCCAGCACCACGGCGGTGACCAGGAAAAAAATTTTGGTCTTGAGGTTGAAGCTGTTGAACATGGTTGTGTACCTATCCCCCCAATATAATACATTTGCGCGCAAAACAGCGAATTGAATGATAATCCCGCCCTTTCTAACTGGCAAGCGAATATTTGTCAAAGCGCGCCGGCTTGAGCCGGCGCGGCTTTGCGGGATTTATCCGGCAATATTCCGCCGCATTTCAAAAAAAAGAGGTTGAAAGCGCAAATCTTTTGGACTAGCGTTCAACAAAGGCCGGTTTTTCCGGCTCTTGGGGCCACATTGTCCGCCGGCCCGCCTGACCCGCCCGGTATTTTAATCAATTTCGCCTCCGGCTCTAAAGAGCCCTGATGAAATGCCGATAAACCTGTATGAGCGCAACCGCTCACAGGCCACAGGGCCTGGAAAAACAATCTGGAATTCAAGGTAAAGTTTATTCATGGACACGCGACTGGCCGCACAGACTTTGAGCAGGGAAGCGCTCTACGGAAGGCCTCGGGAAGGCGTTTCCCCGCTGTTGCGCCCGTTAGCGCGGTTATCGCTGGCGGACGGGCCGGCAAGCCGCCTGAATAAGCATTTCGGCACGTTACTTGCTCTCTCTCTAACCATATTTACCGCAGCGAAAACAGCCTCGCTTGGCAGTGTTCTGCCAGGGGGGCTTTTTGTTTTTTTCCGGGCATCGCGCCCGGCGGCGTTCCCGGGGAGCGTGAGGCCCGGTGAGCGATTACGAAATCAAACCCGATTGTTAACTTCAAAAAAACTGATCCCGAACAGTTGAGGGGGGAGGATATTATGGCACTGACACTTACCAAGATCGATGCGACCTTTAATGACAACTTTGGCACTATGGGCGGCAAAATGCGCGCCGTGGTGCGTACTGCCGGTGGTGTCACGCCCGGTAATTTTGCCGCCGCCCCCGCCGACACGGTCAGCCTTACCAGTTCGATGGCCAGCGGCGAATTCGGTTCTGGTACCAAAGCGACCTTCAACAACTCCAGCGGGGCCATTACCATCGACGGCAACAAATTGGATCTCAAAGGCATCGCCAATCCGCTCACCGAGCGGGGTATCAAGGTCCAGCTACACAATGGCGGCATAAACGTCTACACCACCGACGGCACCGGCTATCGGCTGAATAGCGACGGCACGCAGGATAAAGACGCCAACGGCAGCGTCAAGGTAGCCGACCAGGCTTTTGACGCAGTTGCCGGCGCGCTGATTATCAACAACGGCAACGCGACCGGCCTCGGCGGCAGCGGCATCAACGACGGCGGCGACGGCGTGGACATGCTCATTAACCGCCAGGAAAACGCGGTCATTGACGCCGGCAAAGGCAACGACACCATTTTCAACTTCGCGAAAAAAGTGGACACCATCAAGGGCGGCGACGGAAACGATTCCATCTTTTCCGTCGGCCTCAGCGCGGGCGCTATCCAGGGTTTCGGCGCGAGTGCCGATGAAACAGGCGCGGACTATGTCAAAATCATCAGCAGCATGACCGGCGGCGACATCAACATGGGTAAGGGCAAAAACATCATTGACGCCGCCGGCGTGGCTCTGTCCGAAGTCGGCATCTCTGATGTCGCCAAGGCTACCTCCACCGCCCTGCTCGCCAAGAGCATCACCAACGGGGTCTCTAAAGCCGTCAATATCGGCGCCCTCGACTCCGCCGTGGACGTGTCCACTCTGGCCGCCGACCTGAAGTTCGGCGACGGCAAAAATTCGCTGGTAGCCGACACCGTGAAGGGGGTCACCATTACGAGCGGCGGCACTAACGCCTTCTCGCTCAAGACCGTATCCGACGCCGCGGTCAGCG
>JAISDX010000145.1 GCA_031264465.1 Deltaproteobacteria bacterium
GCAATGCTGTTCAATGAAAGTCCCAACGTATACAAGAGGACAGCAGTGGCTTTTTCACTTGCCGGACGCCTCTCAGCGTGGTGCGTGTGAATTGGAATCCGCATTATTTACAACGATGCCTCTGCTGTCCGAGGTGAAAACCGTTTTTGATGATGTTGGCTGAGCCTCATTTTGGGCATTCTGGCATACTCCCTCCTTGACCTGGAGAAAGCATATCACAAAATCATTCTATTGGTAATACACTCAAAACTATAATACCTGATACGCCCTATCATTGTCGGGTGCGCCAATGTCGGCAATCCCAAAACATCTAGAAAAAAATATGATAGATTGATGGTATAGCCCCAGGCCTTTCGTTGCTTTACTGTCAAGCAGGCGGCGTTTTTGGCTGGAATGAGCACCTCTTGCATTTACAAAGCCATACATTGCGGACTTCTTGTTGCTCGTAAATTTGGCAGTGATTACGCCATTTCTCCGTGCTCGTTATGGTGTTTCTCTTCGCGTTATCGGCAATTAATCAGGAGAGGCGGATTACAGGCCTAATTCCGCGTGTGAGCCAAGCCGGACAAGGCGTAATGTGCCATTGTCCGGCTTCTGGTAGATCAGCACAAGGTCAGGCTTGACGTGGCAATCCCGGCAATCCTTCCATGCACCCGTCATGGGGTGATCCATATATTTGTCGGGCAACACCTGATCCGCAATCAACAATCGCAGGGCGGGAAGAAAAACGCCTTCCAATTACGTTTTGCCGTATGTCTTTGTTTCGCGCTTGTAATCGCGGCGGAAACGCGCCGTGCGTTCAGTCGTCCGCATTGAGGTCCGCCATAAGCTCTTCTACGGAATGAAAACGCGGCAGATTGCCCGCCCTGGCTTCTTCTATGGCCGCTATCGTTTCCGCGTTCGGAATGAGCGGATTGAAGGGCATGGCCTTGTCATGGGCTATGCGCATGAGCAGCAGGCGTACCGCGTCGGATACGGTAAGCCCGATGGTGGCCAGCACGGCGGCGGCCTCTTCCTTGACGGCGTTGTCAATGCGCGCCTGCACGATTCCGTTTGCCATAATCTTGTTCTCCCTTGGCGGCTTTTCCGCGTCTGAATTACACTGTAATTCAAGCTTTGGACTTGTCAAGGCCCGGGCGGCCTACCATCGGGCGGAACATCTGGAGGAGCGCCGCCGCATGATGCAGGCCTGGGCCGACTATCTGGACGGACTGCGGACGGCGTACCGGGCGACGGCGGTTGTTTGAGTGGCCAAGGCGTTTGGCAGGAGCGAGGAGCACCGGGCGGGGGAAGCAGGAACCGCCGAATAAAATAAAACCCCACAGATAAACCCCACAGGTTTCAAAAAACCACCACGAAAACAGAAAAAAGGAGCAGTGTTTCAACTGCTCCTTTCTTTACTCTCTGGCGGAGAGATGGGGATTTGAACCCCAGATACAGGTTTAAGCCCGTATACTCGCTTAGCAGGCGAGCTCCTTCGGCCGGCTCGGACATCTCTCCATTCCCGCCGGGCCTGCCCGCACGGGAAATAAGTGCATACTCCATGGCGCGCGTACCTGTCAAGCCATAGAAACGGTTGGCAGCGGCCCATTTTGGCCGGATCCCGCGTTAGGCTTTGTCTGAAGCTTGCCGGGCAATTGGGGCAAACTCCTGGCCGGAGCCGCCCGCCCATAGTCCGGGCGTATGCTGAGCTTTTTTTGCGCAAAATAAGCCCGGGCCTCTGGACGTGCGCCTATTCTGTTTTATATGTAGCGGTGAAATACAGACCAGGCTACAGGCCTGCGGCCAAATAAAGCTATCTTTCCAGGAGGAAGTTCTCAATGGGCAAAATTATAGGCATTGACCTCGGTACCACCAACTCTTGCGTTTACGTAATGGAAGGCAAGGACCCGAAATGCATCACCAACCCCGAAGGCGGGCGCACCACCCCCTCCGTGGTCGGTTTCACCGGCAAAGACCGTCTGGTGGGCGACATCGCCAAGCGCCAGGCCGTCACCAACCCCGAACGCACCGTGTTCGCCATCAAGCGTCTTATGGGACGCCGGGCCGACGCGCCGGAAGTCAAAAAATGGCGCGAGCACAGCCCCTATAAAATCGTGGACGGCAAAAACGGCGAAGCCGCCGTGGAAATTGAAGGCCGTCAATACACCCCGGCCGAAATTTCGGCCATGATCCTGGCCAAACTCAAGGCCGACGCCGAAGCTTACCTGGGCGAAACCGTGACTGAAGCCGTCATCACCGTGCCGGCCTACTTCAACGACTCGCAGCGCCAGTCCACCAAAGACGCCGGCCGCATCGCCGGACTGGAAGTAAAGCGGATCATCAACGAGCCCACGGCCGCTTCGCTGGCCTACGGCTTTGACCGCAAGGCCAACGAAAAAATCGCCGTGTTCGACCTGGGCGGTGGCACCTTCGATATTTCCGTGCTGGAAGTGGGCGACAACGTCGTGGAAGTGCGCGCCACCAACGGCGACACCTTCCTGGGCGGCGAAGACTTCGACCAACGCGTGATCAACTGGCTGGTGGAAGAGTTCCGCAAGGAAAGCGGCATCGACCTTTCCAAGGACCGTATGGCCCTGCAGCGCCTGAAAGAAGCCGCCGAAAAAGCCAAGAAAGACCTTTCCACGGCCATGGAAGCGGAAATCAACCTGCCGTTCATCACCGCCGACGCCAGCGGCCCCAAGCACCTGCTGATCAAGCTGAACCGCTCCAAGCTGGAAAGCCTGGTGGAAGACCTGGTGCAGCGCACCATCGAGCCCTGCAAGAAAGCTCTGTCCGACGCGGGCCTGAAAGCTTCGGAAATTGCCGAAGTGGTGCTGGTGGGCGGCATGACCCGCATGCCCCTGGTCCAGAAAAAAGTGCAGGAATTCTTCGGCAAAGAGCCGAGCCGTTCCGTTAACCCGGACGAAGTGGTCGCCATGGGCGCGGCCATTCAGGGCGGCATCCTGGCCGGCGACGTCAAAGACGTGCTGCTGCTCGACGTCACTCCGCTTTCCCTTGGTATTGAAACCCTGGGCGGCGTGATGACCAAGCTCATCGACCGCAACACCACCATTCCGACCCGCAAGAGCCAGGTGTTCACCACCGCGGCCGACAACCAGCCCTCGGTCTCCATCCACGTGCTGCAGGGCGAACGTCCCATGGCCGACGGCAACATGACGCTGGGCCGCTTCGAGCTCACCGGCATTCCGCCCGCCCCGCGCGGCCTGCCGCAGATTGAAGTCTTCTTCGACATCGACGCCAACGGCATTGTGAACGTGGGCGCCAAAGACCTGGGCACCGGCAAGGAACAGACCATCCGCGTGACCGCTTCTTCCGGCATGTCTGAAGAAGACATCAAGCGCTATGTCAAGGAAGCCGAAGCCCACGCCGAAGAAGACAAGAAAAAGCAACAGTTTATCGAAGCGCGTAACCATGCAGATACGCTGATCTACACCACCGAAAAATCTCTGGCCGACCTGGGCGAAAAGGTGGACGCCTCGTTGCGAGGCGATATCGAAGCCAAGGTCAGCGGCCTGAAGAGCGCCATGGAAAACGACGATGTGGACGCCTTGAAGCGGGCCATGGACGAGCTTTCCAAGTCCTCGCACAAGCTGGCCGAACAGTTGTATGCGCAAAAATCCGGCGGCTCCGGCTCCGACGGCGGCCAGAGCGGCGGCGACTCCGGCCCGGCCGGCCCGGCGCAAGGCGAAGACGTGGTGGACGCCGACTTCACCGAAGTGAAATAGAGAGCTTCACCCTGAGATGCTCTGTGGTCTGCCCCCATCAAGGTAGACAAAGTAATAAAGCCCCACTAGGCTAAAACTTTAAAACCCTGATGGGGGCTAGCATGTCTGAAAGAAAGCGAATCACTTATTCACCCGCCTTCAAGGTGGAAGCCGTACGGCGCTACCTTGAAGGCGGGCGAGGCTATCGCCAAATTTGCGAAGAGTTGGGTATCAAGGACAAAAAAACACTTCGCCAGTGGGTTGCTAAAGTCAATAACGGCGAGTCGTTGGAAGACGGGCGCGGCAAATCCGATAGCCCGCTCAAGGGCCGGCCGCGTACGAAATTCGAGTCACT
>JAISDX010000174.1 GCA_031264465.1 Deltaproteobacteria bacterium
GTAAATTCATGCCCAACCGCTTTCTCGCCGGATTGCTTCTCTGCCTCCTCGCTGTGGGGCCTTCAGCTTTGGCCGGGGCGGCGGAGATGCCCGGCGGCGACGTACCCCGCGCGGCCGGAGAGACGGGCCAGCCCGCCGCTCCGGCCGCGCCCGGACGGCAGGAGCACCGCGTCCTTTCCGAAGGGGAGGCTCTGATCCTGGCCGGGCGGCTCATGCGGGCCGGGAGTCTGGAAGAGGCCCGCGCCATATACGCCGCTGTCCTGGAAAAGACCCGCAATGCGGACTTCCGCGTAGAAGCCCGCTTCCAGACGACCCAAATCCTGCTGCTGGAAGGGAAATACCGGGCGGCGGCCGCCAGCCTGCAAACCATCCTCAACGAGCGCCCCAATCTGCCGCGCGTGCGCCTGGAACTGGCCCGCGCCTATTTTCTGGATAAAAATTACGACGACGCGGCCTTTCAGTTCGAGCTGGTCAAAGGCGGCGATCTGCCCCCGGAGGTGCTGGCCAATGTGGAGCATTTTCTGGACCGCATCCGGCGGCAGAAAAATTGGACCCTGGATTTTTTCCTGACCCCGGTTTCCGATTCCAACATCGGTCAGGCTTCCGGCGGCAGCGAGGAATGCATCGACACCGTATTCGGAACCCTGTGCCGCCCGTTGGAGGCGAAGGAAAGCGGTCTTGGGCTGTCCGGCGGGGTCTCGCTGGATTATTTCCGGCGGCTCAGCCAGGACTGGGGGCTGCGGGCCAGCGTGGGCTTCAACGGCTTGGTGTATGAACAGCACGACTATGACGACCATACGCTGTATATGGCGCTGGGGCCGCGCCGCTTGTGGGAAAGCGGCGAAGCCAGCTTGCAGCCCACCTTCCGCAAACGCTGGTACGGAAGGAAGGAATACAGCCAGGAATACGGTCTGCGCCTGGACGCGCGCCAGAATTTCGGCCCGCTGATTCTGGACGGCGGCGCCTCCTGGGGGGTGACGGATTATGCCGACCCCTATGTGCACGGCTTTCTGCACGGTCCATCCTGGGGTCTGCGTTTTCAGCCCCGCTACATCCTGAACGACCGCACCTTTGTGCAGGCCGGGGTGCAATTCCTGCGGGACGAAACGCGGGAGCGGGCCTACGCCAGCGATAACTGGCGCTATACGCTGGGGGCGTACCGGATTTTGCCCTACAGCTTCGCGCTGTTCCTGGAAGGCAGCCTTACACGGTCCGGCTATAAGGCCTCCCAATGGTACGTCACCAAGGATAACCGCATCGACGAGACCACACGCCGGGATACCATCTGGGGCTTTACCTCGTCCCTGTCCAGCAGCGCCTTTGCGGCCTGGGGCCTGACGCCGGTGCTGCAATACAGCTATACCCGGCGCGATTCCAATATCTGGACCCGGGAATTTGAGCGGCACCGCCTGAATCTGATGGTCAACATCAGGTTTTAGCGGAAAAAAAGGGCGCTCCCTCTGCAAAGAAGCGCCATTTATACCGTTAAAGGCGGATAAACCAGGGAAGCTGAGTTTCCCTAGTTGAGGATGTACCGCAACGGATTAACGCAAACCCCGCCCACGCGCACTTCGTAGTGCAGGTGCGGGCCGGTGCTGCGGCCGGTGTTGCCCACGGCGCCGATTTTGTCGCCGCGTTGAACTTTCTGCCCCACCTTTACGGCGGAGGAGTTAAGGTGCGCGTAGCGGGTGGTGATGTTGTTGCCGTGGTTGATGACAATGCAGTTGCCGTAGCCGCCGTCCCAGCCCACGAAGGT
Source organism: Deltaproteobacteria bacterium (assembly GCA_031264465.1). Taxonomy (GTDB): domain Bacteria; phylum Desulfobacterota; class Desulfovibrionia; order Desulfovibrionales; family Desulfovibrionaceae; genus WRHT01. The sequence goes on from JAISDX010000174.1 coordinate 1,757, forward strand.
GATCACGCCCTTGGCCGGGGCCTTTACCGGAGTGCCTACGCGGTTGGCGATGTCCAGTCCCTTGTGAAAGTCGGATGAGCCGGTGCCGAAGGGAGAGACGCGCTGGCCGAAAGAAGAGGTGAGGTAGCCGTCCACCGGCCAGATGGAGGGAGTGGAGGCCAAAAGCTCGCGGTTTTCACGCATGGCGTGCAAAAGATCCTGCTGGCGCAACTCTTCCACCCGGGTGTCGGTGCTCATCTGGTCAAGCAGGCTGTGCACGCGGCGGGCCAGAAGTTCCTGGCGGTACAAGGGCAGGGGCTGCAAACTGGTGGGCATGGGGCCGCCGGTGTTGACGGCGCTTTCGGAACTGGCGCCGTTGCCGATGTCGGCCAACTCCTTGTCCAGGTTCATCATGACGCGCAGTTTGGAGTCGAACTGCTGCACCCGGGAAAGATCGCCCTGGAGCATGACCAGCTTGCCGCCCATGCTGGCAATCTGGATGTTCTGCTCCTGAATGGTCTTGGTGGCTTCTTCAAGCTTGTCGGCCAAAAAAACCGCCTTGTACCGGGAAGACCAGAGATAGGCGGTGCTGCAAGCAAGGCCAATGAAAAGAGCCAAGCCGAGCATGCAGACCCAGCCGCGCATTTTCAGTTGGCGTGAAGTGCCCCGGTTTTCGTGAAAAATCACGACATGATATTTTCGGAAAATCATCTGGAACGTCTACCATCCTGCAGTTGTTCAACTAAACCACTCAGTTATGGGGCCAGTCATTTTAATATTAATGTACTAGAATCAAACTTAAAGGTTTGGAATCGTTCCTGTCAAGCAAAAATCATTCTTCTGGCTGGTTTTGCGCCATTTGCCAGCGACAAACGCCGTTGAAAATATTTTTCTTCTTCCATTTCATATTTCCGGTAAGTGTGGCTATTTCCTTAATTATCTCGCTGCGCCGGGTGAAGCCGGCCGAGGGGCAGGGATTGTTCCATACCGGCAGGTTCCATTGTTTCACGGCTTTGGCGATGGAACTTTTTTCCACTAGAAGCAAGGGCCGAATAACGCGCAGCGCACCGCCGAAAAAATCTTCGCTCATGCCCATGCCCGCCACCCGGCCGGTTTGCGTCAGGTTCATGAAGAAGTTTCCGACCAGGTCGTCGGCATTGTGTCCGAAAGCCAGGTGGGTAAGGCCATGCTCGGCGCAAAGCTGGAACAGCCGTTTGCGGCGGAGCAGGGCGCAGTAGAAGCAGGCGGATTTTTTGCGATTTTCCTCACTGTGCGCCCGGGGCCCGTGGTCGGCTACTTCCAGGATGCCGGGCACCCGGTTTTCCTCAAGCCAGGCCGCCAGGGGGGCGTGGTTGAGCGGGTCGAAGCCCGGGTTCACGTGCAGGGCCATAATTTCGAACTTGAAAGGCACAATGCCCTGGCGGATGCGCAGCACCTGGAGCAACGCCCAACTGTCCATGCCGCCGGAAACCGCCACCCCAACCCGGGCGTCGGGGCGCAGCATCCCCGTGGCCTGCATGGCCCTCCCGGCGCTGCGGATGCACACTTCCTGGGCGTAGCTGTATTTTTTTCTGGGCATCAGGCTCCTGCCTTGCCGTAGCGGCGGGCCTCCCGCTCTTGCCAGAGCTTGCCAGCTCTTGCAGGACGGGCCGCCTTTGGTTAAGTACAAGGGAACACCAGTCTTCTAACCGTTGCGGCCGGCCAGGACAAGAAAAAACAATGGCGAAGAAAATATGAGCGACAATTTGCGCATACGCGGCCAGTCCGGCCAGAGCTTTGGCGGGAAGCGCGAAGGCAGCCTTGCCCGCTTCAAGCAGGGGCGGCGGGCCGGCGACCTGGTGCGCGGCGTGTTCCTCCGCCTGGAAGCCGCTTCTCCCGGAACGGCCTGGGTCAACCTGGAGGGTGAGGAACTCCTGGCCCAACTCCCGGAGGATTTGTCCGAACTGGCCCGGCGCATTTTGGCCGGGCGCGGCGTGGGGGCGACGCCCACGGGGTTGGACGAGGCGGATTTTCCCCTGCGGCCAGGCTCTCCCTGTTATTTCATTCTGGAAGCCCTGGAGCCTGAGCCGGTGCTGCGCATGCTCGGCCAGCGCGAGCCGGGTGCCGGCGCTGCCGGCGTGAGCGGGCTGATGGATATTTTGGGGCTGAGCGGTCTTGCCGCCGCCGACGCGGCCAAGGCTCCGGGCGCGGCGGCCGAACCGGCCGGCTATGGCGCAAAGGCGCGGGCCGGCGCCAATAGCGGCGGCGCTTTTGCCGCTGCCGGCGGCAGCGGCCTGAGCGGTTCCCTGCTCGTGGCTCTGCATCTGGCCGAGCAGCAGGCCGGCCTGAACTGGCGCAACCTGTCGGCCCTGCCGCCGGTGCAGTTGACCGCCCGTTACGCCGTGGCCCGGGCCGCGCTGGACAACCTGCTGCAAAAGCGCCTTTGGCCGGCTGTAAAGGCCATGCCGGCGCAGGCTTTGGAACGGCTGACTCTCTACCGGCGTTTTGTGCGCGACGATGCTGAAGCCATGGAGCGCTACAGCGAACTGGCCCTGCACCGGGCGGCCATGCTGCGGGGACTCCGGCCCCACGGCCTGAGCGACCTGTTGTTTGTGCCCTGGCTGGCGCCGGGCTGCCTGAGCGTGGATCTGGCCCTGTTGCGCGAGGTTTTTGTTTTGCAGGCCAGGCTGCCGCGCGGCCAGCGCCTGGAAGTGCGCGGCCAGACGGTTAACGGCGACATCGGCTCGCAACGGCTCTTGCCGCCGGGCGAGGACGATTTGCTGTCCTTTCTGCTCAGCCTGTATCCGGGCGGGGCGGGGGGGGGCTTTTCCAGGCGTATGTAATTCAGGAAGCGCTTCCTTTATTGAGGGGCTACCGCGCGTCCGTGCCCCAGCGGGGGTCGGCCAGTTGGAACTGGTGGTATTTTTCCAGCATACGCATGAACAAATCCAGATCTTCCTGGCTGAATTCCTTGAAAAGCTCCGGCAAGAGGCGTGACTGGGCAAAGTCGTACTCATGGTGCAGCTTGTCCAGGTGCAGGCCTTTGGGCGTGACCTTGTATACCCGCTTGCGGGCGTCCTCCGCCGAGCGATCCTTGACGATCAGCTCGCGCTTTTCCAACTGCGTGATCACTTGGGAAATGTAGCTTTTGGTTTTGAAAAACTTCTTGGCCAGCTCCATCAGGGTGATGGAGTTGTCGCGCACCAGTTCGGCCAGGATATGGACCTCGTTTTCGTAATAGTCCTCGTCCGTGCCGTACTTCCGTTTATGGACGCTGTACTGGTTGTGGTAGTTGCCCAACCGGATCATTTCGTACAGCAAGCGGAAGTAAATATCTTCCATCGTTCTCTCCCCCAAGTACTTTACACTGTTGCGTCTGCTCGTCCCTATAGCCCGAAGCGGGCAATCTGGCAAATCCAATGATTTTTACCCGAAATCCAACTCAAAGCTGGACAAAGTTATTTTTTTTAGTAAATATTAATTTAGTTGTTTAACAAAACTAATAAATAAGAATAATTAACCATAATTTAATTGGTAAGTAATTTTAATAAAATCACTATATTATAATAATATGATCAGTGAGATCCGCTGCCTGGCCACTGCTCCAAACAAAACCAAGAAACGAGAAGTTTGTTTAAAGAGTTAATTTAGTTGATAACAAAACCAAAGGCGGGAGGTACACATGCACTATAATTTTGACCAGGTTCACCGGCGGGACAACACGTTGTCGCTAAAATGGAACCCGAATTTCTACAGCGGAGAGTTCCACGGGCGCACCGACCTGTTGCCGCTCTGGGTGGCGGATATGGATTACGCCGTTTCCGACGGCATCCTGAAGCGCTTTCAGAAAGTGCTGGACGGCAAAATTTTCGGCTATGCCGGCTTTGACGCGGAATATTTTGAAGCCGTGGCCCATTGGAACAAAAAACGCCACGGCGTCGAGATCCGGCGCGAAACCGTGCTTTTCACCCCCGGCATCGTGCCGGCCCTGGATTACGCGGTGCGGACGTTCGTCAAGGAAGGCGAAGCCGTAATCATCCAGCGCCCGGTCTATTACCCCTTTGCCAAGGCCATCGAGAACAACGGCCGCAAGCTGGTCAATTCGCCCCTGCTGGAACGGCCCGGCGGCGACTACGGCATGAACTACGCCGACTTTGAACAAAAAATCGTGGAAAACCAGGTCAAGCTGTTCATCCTGTGCAACCCGCACAATCCGGTGGGCCAGGTCTGGAAACGGGAGGAACTGGAAAAAATCGCGGCTATCTGCCTGGAGCACAAAGTCATAATGCTCTCCGACGAAATCCACTATGACCTGATGTTTTATGGGGCCAAATTCACCTCGGTGCTGACGCTTCCGGACGAAATCAAGAATAACTCCATCGTCTGCAACGCGGTTTCCAAAACCTTCAATCTGGCCGGCCTGCAGGTTTCCAACACCATCATTCACAACCCGGAACTGCGCGCCCGCTTCCGGCAAACCCTGGAGCGCTCGCACGTGGCCCTGCCGAACGCCTTTGCCGTGGAAGGCGTCAAGGGCTGCTACTATGAGAGCGACGACTGGTACGAGCAGATGATCAAGTACATCGAGGGCAACATCACTTTCGCCGCCGATTACATCTCCGCCAGGATCAAGCCGCTTTCGATGCGCAGGCACCAGGGCACCTACCTGGGCTGGATCGACGCGCGCGGGCTTGAACTCGGCAACGAACAACTGGCGGATCTGTGCGAAGCGCGGGCCAAGGTGGCCTTTGACTACGGCTACTGGTTCGGCCCGGAGGGCGAAGGCTTTTTGCGCATCAACCTGGCCTGCACCCGCGCCACCTTGGAACAGGCGCTGAAGAAGCTCGAAAGGGCCGTGCAGTCGCGCCAGAAAGGTGCGCTCCTCAAGCTTACGTTCCGGCGCTGAGGAAACTCGAAACGGCTATGCAGCCGCTGTAATCATTATTCATACGGGAGTATGTCGAAATGGCTGACTTTGATATTAGCAAGGAAGAAATGCGCGCTTTCAAAAAAAGCGTTCCCTTCACCAAGTATGACGCCGGCTGGGTGGTGCTCTGCATCGGCATGGCCATCGGTTCCGGCATTGTGTTCATGCCCGTGCAAGTCGGCCTCAAGGGCATGTGGGTGTTTCTCGCGGCCGTGGGCCTGGCTTACCCGGCTCTGTACTTCTTGCAGGAGCTTTACCTGAAAACCCTCTCGCAGGACGATAACTGCGAAGACTACACCAGCATCATCACCTCCTATCTGGGCAGCAACTGGGGCATCATTCTGGGCGTGATCTATTTCCTGATGCTGGTGCACGGCATGCTTGGCTATTCGCTGGCCGTAACCTTCGACAGCGCCTCCTACCTGCAAACCTTCGGGCTGACGGAGGGCCGCCTTTCCGATTCGATCTGGTACGGCCTGATCGTGCTGGTCATCATGGTGCTCATCGCCGCGCACGGCGAGCGGCTGCTTTTCAAGGTGGCCGGCCCCATGGTGCTGGTCAAGCTGGGCATCGTGGTCATGCTGGGCGCGGTCATGGTGCCGTACTGGAACTTCGGCAACATTACCGCCTTCCCGCCCATCACGGACTTTTTGCGCGACGTGGTGCTCACTCTCCCCTTCGCCCTGTTCTCCATCCTGTTCGTGCAGATCCTGAACCCCATGAACATTGCCTACCGCAAGCTGGAAAACGACCCGAAAGTGGCGACTTTCCGGGCCATTCGGGCCAACCGCGTCGCTTACGTCATCCTGGTGGTCGCGGTCATGTTCTTCGCCCTGTCTTTCACGTTCTCCATCAGCCATGATCAGGCCGTGCAGGCTTTCCAGCAGAACATTTCCGCCCTGGCCATCGCCGCCCAGGTCATCCCCGGCGCGGTGGTGAGCGTGATGACCGCGCTCCTGAACATCTTCGCCATCCTGACCGCCTTCTTCGGCATTTACCTGGGCTTTCAGGAAGCCGTCACCGGCATCGTCATGAACGTCATTACCCGTTTCGTTCCCGAAGAGCGCGTCAACAAGCGCCTGGTCTTCATCGGCGTGACCATCGGCGTGATCCTGGTTCTGTGGGTCTGGGTGAGCACGCGCTTCCCGATTCTGTTCTTCATGCAACTCGGCGCGCCCCTCGTCGCCCTGGTTTCCTGCCTGGTGCCCTGCTACCTAGTGTTCAAGGTTCCCCGCCTGCGCAAGTACCGCGGCCCCGGCGTGGTCTTCGTCATCTTCTTCGGCGTGGTGTTCTCGTTATCGCCCCTGTTCAAATTCCTGGAATAGTTTTACCCTCGTCCGACAACCTCAACCCACCCCGGCTTTCCCGATTGGAAAAGCCGGGGCGGCTCTTGTTTGCCTGCAATGCCGCAAATCAAAAGATCTGCTATAACCGCTCCATCTCTCGAGGAAATGCTTTGAAATTATATAGTTCGTCATGACGACTGAGCGGATAAAAATGAAAAAACAAATAGCGCGCAAGGAAGCGCAAGGATCTATTGATGTCACTTTCCCATTCAGGTTGAAAATACGGATACGGTTTGGGCTCCAGAACCACCACGCCAAGCGCCTGCTCCTGGTCCCAAAAACTTACCGGCGGAAAGTGTGTTGTTTTACGAAAAGCGGAGATATATTCCGGGCCATACCGCATATAGTGGCAGACAAACGCATGAAATGCCGCAACGTACCGCACTCTGGACTGCGTATTGAACCCGAACGGACTGGCGGCAATGGCGGTCTCATAAAACCGGCTGGTTTCATTCCGGGTTATGAAAAGCTGGTAGTCAACCGGGCCGGAAGTTGAGAGACCGATAATCCAGGTGACCTCTTCCCAGGGAATTGCGGCAATTTCGCCTTTGGCATTCATCACGAAAACCTGGTTGGTTTTCCTGCAAAATTTTATTCGCGGGCGGGTTCTCGAAAGCCGGTGGGATATTCTGCTAAAAATAAGCCGCTCCGTGCCCCAAAGCAGGCCAATGGCGCTGCCGATACCCAGACCGATGGCCTTGGCGGCGCCAAAGCCGCCGATGGGATCGAAAAGAATATCGCCGAAGCCGATGAACGTGACAAGGAGGCCAATCAGACAGAACAGGCCGCACCAGCGGCATTGATAAAGATGCACCAGCTTTTTCGCTTTTCTTCGTCGGAGTCGGCGTATCCCTTGGTGGGGTCGGCATCGAAACAGTCATTGTCCAACCGGAAATATTCACCGGAAAACAGCGAGCAACGCACCGCCGCCGCAGGCCGGCAGCAATTGTCGTAGAAGCGGGAGGGGCCGTCCAATTCTTCAGGAGGCGGCACAGGCCCGGTATAACGCCAGCAAAGATCCGTCTCCGCCAGCGGCGTGATTGGCTCAAGGTATGGCCGCATGTCCACGGGAAAATCTCGGGGTATTACCCTGGGGGTGTTGTCCGGGCTCATCGTTTCTCTGCCAAGCGCTGGTTATTCGTACCTGAATCTAGTACCATGATTCTCTTAAAATTGCTGATAAAGCCTTTTTAGTTTTATCCTCGCTTCAGACTAAACCTGCAACTGTTTGATCTGCAACCGAATTTGGATCGTTTTTCATTATATACTCTTCAAGAAAAGTGATAAAC
>JAISDX010000053.1 GCA_031264465.1 Deltaproteobacteria bacterium
AGCCCGTCATTTTATTCAGCACGTTCCGGCGATAAGCCACATACTCTTCAAGAGCGGCGGCATCTTCCGGCCTGAGCTGGGCAAACTTTTTGGACATGGCCAAAAAGTCTTTCAGAGGAATGGGATTTTTGTTGGGCACGGTCTCTTTCCACACGCCTTTGTCCACTTCGTAAAGCGGGAAGAAGTCGCTCCGCACGGCCTTGCGCGAAACTTCCACGCTCACCTGCGGGCCGTGCAGCCAGCCGGTGGGGCAGGCCGAAAAGAAGTGCAGATAGGCAAAGCCGCGCTTGCTGGCGGCCAGGCCTTTTTCTACCTTCTCCATCATGTCCTTCATGTGGGAAGGAGAGGCGGTGGCCACGTACTCGACATTGTGCATGGCCATGATGAACGGGAGGTTCTTGGCCTGCTGGGTTTTACCCCGGATCTTGCCGCCGACGGGCGTGGTGCTGGTGCGCGAGCCCAGGCTGGTGGTGGAACTGCGCTGGAAGCCGGTGTTCATATAGCCTTCGTTGTCGTAGCAGACGTAAAGCATCTTTTCGCCGCGCTCGGCCGCGCCGGAAAGCGACTGAAAGCCGCAGTCGGCGGTGGCGCCGTCGCCGGCGATGCACACCAGGTTCACGTCTTCACGTCCCTGCCGCTGGTACATTTGGGTCACGCCGGTCATAAAGGAAGCCGTGTTGTCCAAAAGCGGCATGTGCACGGGCAGCTTCATGCCGGCGTCGAAATTCCAGCCGATGATGCCGGCCCCGGCCGCGCAGCCGGGGGGAATGCAGACGACGCTGTTTTCGCCGGCCGCCTTGAGCACGCGGCGGACGATAAGCTCCGCCCCGCAGCCCTGGCAGAAGGAGAGACCGGGGCTGACCTGGTCTGGTTTGTCAGCGATGATATCCGTGTAGTTCATGATCTTCCTCCATTAACAGGACTTTTCCAGCCACAGGACGGGCGGCCGGCCGGATTGGCCGGCAAAGGCGGCCAGGGCGTCAATAACCTTGGCCACGTCTTCCAGGGAAACGTCGGCCCCGCCCAGGCCGCCGATGGCGGAGAAGCCGGGCGCGGCGCCGCAGGCGGCGGCTTTGGCTTCCATATACAGCGGGCCGGTGTTCCAGCCGTAGCAGACGCTGCGGTCAATAGCGGCCCAGGCCTTTTTGCCGGCCAGGGCGGCCGCGATTTTGTCGACCGGGAACGGGCGCATGTAGCGCACTTTGACCAGGCCGACCTTCAGGCCGCGTTCGCGGGCCTTGTCCACGGCCACGCGGGCCGTGCCGGTGATGGAACCGATGGTCAAAAGCGCGTATTCGGCGTCCGCGCAACGGTAGCACTCAATGGCGCCGCCCCACTGGCGGCCGAATTTTCCGGCGAACTCGGCGTCAATCGCTTCCAGCTTGTCCAAGGCGACCCGCATGGCCTCCAGGTGGCTCTTGCGGTACTTGATGAAGAGCGGCCCGGGGGTCATGGGGTCGAGGGCGACGGGTTTTTTCGGGTCCAGCACCGCCACCGGCTTGTAAGCCGGCAGGAAGGCGTCCACCTCGGCAATGGCCGGAATTTCAACGCGCTCGGTCAGGTGCGAGAGGAAAAAGCCGTCGTAGCAGACATTGATGGGCAGAAGCACGTCGTGGTCTTCGGCCAGACGGTAGCCCTGGATCACCATATCCAGGATTTCCTGGTTATTTTCCACATGCACCTGCATCCAACCGGCATCGCGCACGCTCATGGCGTCCTGCTGCCCGCTCCAGACGGTGCCGGGCGACATCATGTCGCGGGTGGCCAGGCCCATGACCGTGGGCAGGCGCAGTGTGGACATGCGGAAGTAGGGTTCGTACATCAGGGCCAGGCCCTGGGCGGAGGTGGCGGTAAAGGTACGCCCGCCGGCGGCGGCCGCGCCCTGCACCACGCTCATGGCGCTGTGCTCGGACTCAACCTGTACCATGTTCGCTTCAATAAGGCCGTTGTTTACCAGGTCGGCCAGGTATTCCACGCAGGAGGACTGGGGAGTGATCGGGTAGGCGGCGATAAGGTCGGGGCGAGAGAGGGCCGCGCCCAGGGCGGCGGCGGTGTTGCCGCTCACGGCTTTGACTTGCGCTTTGCTAAACATGTTATTGGCCTCCCTTGGCCGGACGCTGGCCGACCCCGTGCTCCGGCATCATGTCGATGGCTTGCTTCGGGCACTCGTGGGCACACAGGCCGCAGCCCTTGCAATAATCGTAGGTGATTTCGTACTTCCCGCCTGTGCGGATAATCGAACAGACCGGGCAGAACGTCAGGCAAATGCCGCACTCGACGCACCTGGTCTTGTCGATGACCGGGCGGAAGTCGCGCCAACTGGCGGTGTCAAGCTTGTAGATGCCGCCGGTGGAAACAGGGGTGACAAGTTTTTTGGCAGCCATGCTTACGCCCCCTTTTGCTTTACGATTTGTACGGAATCCCAGGCCTCCCGGGCCGAGGCGGAGTTCCGGGCGTCAAAGGAGGCCTCGATTTCGTTCTTGAGCGCGGGCCAGTCCACCAGGCCGCAGACTTTGGCGAAAGCTCCCAGCATGGCGGTGTTGGGGATATTGCGGCCGATAACCGCCCGGGAAATGCCGGAAGCGTCCACCAGGGCCACGGCGCCGGCCCTGCCGGGAACGGCGAGCTCGTCCAGGCGGCGGGAAGTGTTGATGATTACGGTGCAGCCGTCCAACATGCCCGCGTAGGTCTGGGGCATGTCCAGCAGGGTGTCGTCGTAAATCAGGAGGATTTCCGGCTCGTACACCTGGCATTTCTGGCGGATACCCCGCTCGTCGATGCGCAGGAAGCCGAACACCGGCGAGCCTTTGCGCTCAACCCCGAAAAAGGGGATGAAGTGCGCAAAGCCGCCGCTGTTGACCACGGCTTTGACCACGATTTGCGCCGACTTGACCACTCCTTGTCCTCCACGGCCGTGCATGCGTATTTCTTTCATGGAAAACGCGCCTCCTTATTTGATGTACTGCTTTTTCCACTCGTCCAGGAACAGCAAAGCGCTCTCCAGGCCGCTGAGCCGCCCGCTGTGCTGCCGCAGGGCCGCAATCAGGGTGTCAAAACCGGTTCCCCCGGCCGGCCCCCAACCCAAGCGCGGGAGCTGCAACTTTTCCGCCAGGGCTTCCAGTTCGCTGGTCAGACTCTCGGGCAGCCCGGCCGGCCAGGGCGCGGCCTGGCGCGAGCGCGGCCAGCCCGGCAGCCGCTCGGCCGCAAAATCCAGCAACCGGCGCAGGCGCGCCTGGTAAGTGTGCTCACGCAGCACCCGCGCCCGGCCCCGGGCCGCCAGGGCCGCCCTTTCCGCAGGGTGGGCGAGATAATAATCAACCTTGGCTTTCAGGTCATCCAGGCTGCTGAAAGTCGCCAGTTCGTCCGGCTCGAACATTTCGGGCAAAAGCAGGCGTTCGTCCACCAGTTGGAAGGCGCCGCAAGCCGCTACCTCAAAGGTGCGCGGGTTAACAAAGTCGCCCCGGCTCACGGTTTCCTCCGCCTTAACGCTGGAGTGCAGGTTAAGGTTGATCTTGGCCGCGTTGAAAATGCGCACCGACTGCTCCGGGGTAATCCGCACGCCCTTCATGCGCAGGTGCGGCTCCAGAAGCGGCTCGCCCTCCCACTCCGTGCCCCAAATCCTGAAATCGCGGCCGGCCAGCTCGCGCCCAAGCTCGCGAAAAGCCAGCCGGCGGTTGGGGTAACCCGCGCCCATGAAGGAAAGGTCCGCCCCAAAGTCGCGCCGCTCGGCCGGGCTGAGGGCATCAGCCGGGCCGCATTCCCCGGCCTGGCAATTGGCCCCGCCGCGCAGCGGCCGGTACAGCTCCGGCAGCGCAGCCATAGGCAAATACAGGGCGTTCTCCACCCCCTGGGCGGCCAGTTCGCCCAAAAACGGCTCCTTCTGGATGACCGCGAACAGATCGTAAAACGGAGCGAAGGCCCGCCAATAGGCAAACAGGCGGTAATCCTCCACAAACCACATGGCCGTGGGCACGCCGTCGTGTTTGAGCCGCTTCAGGGTTTTGCGGCTCAGCGGCGCCTGGGCCAGGGCCAGCACCAGGTCGGGCTGGAAGCGTTCCACCTGGGCCAACACCGCCTCGCCCACCAGGTTCAGGTAGCTGTTCTCCAGAAATTCCAGGCGGCCGCCGTTTACTTTCAAGCCTTTCAGCGCCTGGAAAGCGCCGTAAAATTCCGGCGCCTCGAACACCTCCACCAGGCAACCGATATCCCGCAAAGCGCGCGCGCAATGGCGCCCCACCGGGAGCGACCCGCCGTAAAACGGCAAAACCGCCAGAATTCGCGTCATCATGGGCTAATACTCCCGCAGCATCCAGTCCGCTTCGCTGATCACTTCGTTAATAACCGCTTCGTCAATGCCGGCCGGCCCGCCAGACTTGCCGGGCTGGCCGGGACGGCGCAGAAACTCCCGCAACAGCCGCCGTTTCTGGCAGCGCCGCGCTTGCGGCAAGGCCGAAGCCTCGCCCAGGAACACCCGGTAATCCACGCCGATATCGTCAAAGCAGCTTTCCAGCCCCAGCAGGGCCGGGTCGCCACCCGGTAATGCCGCACCGGCCCGACCGCTCAGAACGGTTAGCCACCCGGGCGCGGCAAAGGGCGGCAAACAGGCGGTTTTGTACGGGCAGGGTTCGGTTTCCAGGCAGGGCGAGCAGCCGCGCCGCACCGACTGCCAGACCGTGTGCCCCAGCCCGTAGGGGCCGGTTTCCCAGGCTAGGGCCGAAGAAAGAAAAAAGGCCACCACCGGCACGCCCAGGTGCGCGGCCAAGTGCATGCCGCCGGTATCCGGGGTGAGCATGAGGTCGAGGCTGCCCACCACTTCGTAAAAATCAGGCAGGCTGGTTTTGCCGCTTAAATCCCGCACTTTCTGCAACACCCGGCCGTCCAGGTATTTACTGAGCTTGCGCGCCCCGGCCTGCTCGTCCCGGCTGCCCAGGAGCAAAATTTCCGGCCCCTTGCGGGCCGCGAACAACGCCTCCACCACCCGGGCCAGGTATTCCGGCGGCAGCGAGCGGCGCGGCTCGCGCCCGGCCAACACCACGCCCAGACGCTGCCCGCCCTTGCCCGGCGTTGTTTCGACCACGTTTTTCGCCCGCGCTGCCGGGTTCACCAAGGTCGGGGCCAGCGGGTCCGGGTGGAACCAGGCCCAAAAATCCGTCAGGTTCAGCGGCGAGGAAAGCCGCCGCCCCGCGCCGGACCAGCGCCCGGCCATCTTGCACCAGGTGGAGCTCAAGGCCTGCCCCTGCTCCAAGCGGTAACCGACGACGCTCTCCGGCGGGAACATTCCGGCCAGGGCCAGGGCCAGCGGGTTGCGGTTAAGGTTGTAGATCGCCTTGAAATTCATCTCGGCCAGGCCGGCAAAGGCTCCGGCGTTGACGGCCAGAACCTCGGCCGGGTTACGCCCGCCCGCATGCGCCCGGATCGGATGCAGCACCGCCCGCGGAAAAACCAGGCCGGCCAGTTCGGCCAAGCCGGCGTCCAGCGCCAGATGCACCCGGCCTTCCCGTTCCAGGGAAAGCAACAGGCGCTTGGTCTGAATCAGGTCGCCGATTCTGGCGAGCTGGACGATTAAAAAGTCTGGCGGTTTTTCCGGCATGCTTCCCAGATAGCCCGAGGCCCGGTTGCAATCAAGAATTAAATCCCGCCTTCAGGATCAAACAACTTGAGCTGATGCCAAAAAACACCGGCATTGCCTAAAGTCGGACAACCATGTATAGACATCCTGAACCATACCCAAGCCGAATATCTGGCAAACATAATCGTCTGACAAAATTCCTGGAACCGAGAACGCAAGTGAGCTACTATCCCCTGTTTCTCCGCCTGGACGGAGTAAAAATTCTGCTGGCCGGCGCGGGCGGGGTGGGCCGCCGTAAAGCCGCCAGCCTCCTGGCCTGCCGCCCGGCCGAACTGCTCTGGCTGGACCCGGCCTTGTCCCTGCCCGAACTGGAACGGTGTCCCGAATTTGACCGGCCCGAGTTCGCCGGCGGCCTGGCCGCCTGCCCCGGCTTGGTTTATGAGCAGCGCCAGGTGCTGCCGGAAGACGTCCAGGGCTGGCACCTGGTTTTTGCCGCCACCGGCGTCCGCCGGGTCAACGACATGCTGGCCGGCCTCTGCGCCGAAAGAAACATCCTCTGCAACGTCGTGGACGCCCCGACTGACGGCACCTTCGTGGTGCCGGCCCATTTCAGCCACGGCGACATCCTGCTGGCCCTGTGCACCGGCGGGCAGAGCCCGGCCCTGGCCAGCCGGCTGCGCCGGGATCTGGAAGCCTGGTTCGGCAAGAAATACGACCCCCTGCTGGCGGTCATGGGGCGCCTGCGCCCGCTACTGCTCAGCGCCCCGACCTGCCCGCCCGAGCAGGACAAGCAGACCGCCAATGCCACGCTGATTTTCCGCGCCCTGGTCAATTCCCGCCTGGCCGACAGTCTGGCCGACAGAGATCTCGCGGCGGCCAGGCAGGTACTGCTGGACATTCTGCCGGCTCAGTTGCACGATTGCATCGGAGATATTTTGCATGAACCTTTCTAGTTTCGCCCAATTACTGCTGGCTCTGCTTTATGCCCTGGGCTCTCTGGGCATTTTCTGGGGCATCCCGGCCCGGCGGCGCAAAGTGCAAATTCTGGGGCGCCTGGCCAGCCTGGCCGGCTTCGCCCTGCACAGCCTGCTGCTGCTCACCGCTCTGCTCCTGCAAGGGGTGGACAAGCTGCCCAACGGTTATTTCCTGCAACTTTTGGCCTGGAGCATCCTGCTGGTCCATTTCCTCGCCTGGCGGCGCCAGGGAGCCCCGGGAGCCGGGTTCCTTTCCATGGCCGCCGTACCCCTGGCCTTTTTGCTCCTGTTGCTCTCCTTCCGTCTGGGCAACCGCATTGGCGTGCTGCCGGACAACGTGACCGAACTGCTCTTCACCCTGCACATCCTGCCCATGTTCGCCAGCCTGGGGCTCCTGGCCCTGGCCTTTGGCGCGGGCCTCCTTTACCTGCGCCTGGACCGCAAAATAAAAAGCAAGACCCGCCTTTCGGAGTTCGACCGGGAACTCCCGGCCCTGAACGCCTTTGATCGCGTCAACGCCCGGGTGGCCGTGGCCGGCTTCCCCCTTTATACCCTGGCCCTGGCTACCGGCTTCATCGCCATGAGCGGGCAGGGGCTGGCCGCGCTCCCGGAAATCCAGATCGCCCAGGAGGCCGGCCGGGATCCCAAGGAAATAGTCTCGCTCCTGGTCTGGTTCTTTTACGCCCTGCTGTTTTACCTGCGCCTGGTAAAAGGCTGGCGCGGCCGTAAAACCGCCCGGCTGGCCATCTTCATTTTCGGGATTTCGGTGTTCTCCCTGCTTGGCGTCAACTTTTTCCTGCCCACGCACCACAGCTTCAGCATCGGAGCCTAGCCGTGACCGCCCTGGAACGCGAAATTTACCTGGTCGGCCTCAATCACCGCACCGCCGGCGTGGAGGTGCGGGAGAGCTTCGCCCTGGCGGACGTGCCGCTTCTGAGCGGCGGCCTCCTGCCCGTATCCGGCTGTCCGGTCGCCAAGGCCGCGGACGGCCGGACCCGGCAGACCGGGGGGAAGCAGGGGCTGACGGAGGCCCTAGTGCTCTCCACCTGCAACCGGGTGGAAATCCTGGCCCTGGGCGGGCCGAATGCTCCCGAAATCATTTATGACGCCTGGTGCGCGGCCAAAAACGGACGCAGGGAAGCGCTGGAACCGTTCACCTATTGCCACCGGGGCATCGAAGCGGTACGCCATCTCTTCACCGTTACCGCCAGTCTTGACTCCATGGTCCTGGGCGAGCCGCAAATCCTGGGGCAGATCAAGGACGCCTACCGCGCCGCCCACGCTCTAGGGGCGACCGGGGTGATCCTCAACCGCTTGCTTCACCAGGCTTTTTCCGTGGCCAAACGGGTGCGCAGCGAAACCGGGGTGGCCTCTTCCGCCGTTTCCGTAAGCTATGCCGCCGTGGAGCTGGCCAAGCGCATTTTCGGCAACCTGGCCGACTACCAGGCCATGCTGCTCGGAGCCGGGGAAATGGCCGAACTGGCCGCCGTCCACCTGGTGAACGCCGGCATCAAGTCGATTCGCGTGGCCAACCGTACCCGGCAGCGCGCTCTTGATCTCGCCGCCCAGTTCGCCCAGGCCGGCGGACGGGCCGTGCCTTTTGAGGACCTTCCGCACGAGTTAACGGAAGTGGATATCGTAATCAGCTCCACCGGCGCGCCCGGCACCGTCGTCAATGCCGGCGACCTGGCCGAAGTGATGCGCCGCCGCAAGAACCGGCCCATGTTCTTCATCGATATCGCCGTGCCGCGCGACATCGACCCGGCGGTGAACAAGCTGGACAACGTTTACCTCTACGACATCGACGACCTGCGGGAAGTGGTGGAGGAAAACCAGGCCCAGCGCCAGGACGAAGCCCTGAAGGGGCGGGCCATCGTCGAAGAGGAGGCCGCCGCCTTCATGCTCTGGCGGGAGCAACTCTCGCTGGGGCCCACCATCACCGAACTGCTGGCCGCTTCGGAAAGCCTGACCGACGGCGAGGTGGAGCGCACCCTACGCCACCTCCGCGCCGTCCTCTCCCTGACCCCGGAGCAGGAAGAAAGCGCCCGCGCCTGCCTGGAAGCCATGCGGCGCTCCCTGGTGAAAAAATTCAACCACCGGCCCATCAGCTACCTGCGCCGCAAATTTTATGAAGATCACCAAAAATACGACGGCCAGGCCGCCAAGCCGCCCCTGACCGAACTGGCCGAGCAACTGGGTCTGGTCCGCCGCATCTTCGGCCTGGACCACCTGGGCCTGGAGCGTGGCCCAGGGCCGCGCGGGCCGCACGGCCCGTCCCGCATCACCAGAAAGAAAAATTAAGGAAACGCAGATTAAGCTGCGTTTCCTTAACTTAATCTTTAAAGCGGGCGATCAACTCGATTTCCACGGGCGCGTTGCCGGGCAGGCCGGAAGTGGGCACGGCCGAGCGGGCGTGTTTGCCGGCCTCGCCGAACACTTCCACCAGGAGGTCGGAGCAGCCGTTGATCACTTTGGGCGAGTCGTAGCAGTCGGGGGCGCAGGCCACGAAGCCCAGCACCTTGACTATTTCCAGGCGGTCCAGCTCGCCCCCGGAAGCGGCGTTCAGGATGGCGATAAGGCGCAGGCCCACGTTGCGGGCGGCCTGGTAGCCTTCTTCAACGCTCAGTTCGGCGCCGACCTTGCCGGCCGGGCCGGCGGAGGGCGTGTTGCCGGAAGTGTAAATCAAATTGTTGACGACTTTAAAAGGCACGTAGTTGGCCACCGGGGTGGCCACCGCGGGCAGGGTAAGGCTGAGTTCCTCAAGCTTGCTGGCTACTTTGGACATATTGTTCCCTCCGGTTTAAAGGTGTCGGCCCGGCAGTCGCGGGCGGTTGGCTTCAAGTGGAACCCCGTCAGGATTTGCGCAGCACGGCTTCGTCGCCGCCGTCCAGTTCGCGCAGCATCACGTCCACGCGCTCGGAGCGTTCGGTTTTAAGCGTCAGGCCCGCGTAATCCGGCTGGATGGGCAGTTCACGGTGGCCGCGGTCAATCAGGGCCAAAAGCTCCACCTTGTTGGGCCGGCCGAAGTCGGTCAATGCTTCCAGAGCGGCCCGGATGGTGCGGCCGGTAAAGAGGACGTCGTCAACCAGCAGCAGGTTCATGCCGCGCACGTCGAAATTCAGATCCGTACGCCCCACCACCGGCTGCTGGCCCAGAGTGGTCCAATCGTCGCGGTACAGGTTGATGTCCAGAGCGCCTTGCGGCACGGCCTGCCCGAGCTTTTTCTCCAGCAGCGCCGCCAGGCGCGAGGCCAAAAACACGCCGCGCCGCTGAATGCCTATTACCGCGAGTTTGCCCGCGGCCGGGGCTTTGGCCGCCACTTGAGCCGCCAAGTCTTCCAGGCACTGCCTGATGCCCGCCGCATCCATTATACATACCGCCGTCCGCATGGCTACCTCTTGCATTGGAGCATTATCGTTCAGGTGATTATATCACGGCCGTCAAGACCAAAAGGCTATTATGCCCGGAAATTCACACGCCGTCCATTATGAGTTGGCCGACGGACCCTGCTTCTCGAACCGCCTGGAGCGAAGCCCGTCCAAAACGTACTCCGGCACCCGAAAACCGCCCTTGCCCCGCCCGAGCCGGATCGAAGGCTTGGAGGCCCCGTGAAAGTCGGAACCGCCGCTTAAAAGGAGCTTGCACCTGTCCGCCAGCTCCAGCACCCGGCGGACGCTTTCGTTGCCGTGCTCGCTGTGGTAAGCCTCCAGCGCGTCCAGACCGTGCGGGATAAGGCGTTTAACCAACTCTTCCCGCCAATCCGGCGGGCACTGCAGCAGCATGGGGTGGGCGAACACCGTAACCGCCCCGGCCGCGTGCAACATCTGGACCGCTTCCTCGGGCGAGCAGGCTTCCTTGGGCACGTAAGCGGGCCTGTCCCGGCCGATATAGCGGTTAAAGGCCTCCTGCGGGGTTTTCACATAGCCCCGGCGCGCCATCTGGACGGCGATCTGCGGCCGCCCCAAGCTTTTGAGATTCGGGAACGCGTCCGGGTCAAAACCAAGATGCAGGCCCAGCTCATCCAGTTTCTCCAGCATGATCGCGTTACGCCTGGCCCTGGCTTCGCGCATCCAGGCCAGCTTCTCTTCAAAGGCGGGAATATCCCTGGGGAGCCACAACCCGATAAAATCGGCATGCCCATACGGCGTCTGGCTGGACAGCTCGCACCCCCGGACAAACTCGATGCCGCGTTGCCCGGCTTCGGCTTCGGCCTCGTCCAGCCCGGCGGTGGTGTCGTGATCCGTAAGCGCCAGGATGGTTATCTTCTCCCTGGCGGCCTGGCGCACCAGCTCGCCCGGGGCAAGGCTGCCGTCGGAAGCGGTGCTGTGGGTATGCAGATCAACATACGGTCTCATGGCTGGAAAGCGCCTTTATGCGTAAAAAGATATATTGCACCCGGAGCGCGCGTTTGTCTATCATTTCACCAATGGCGCTCTTGAGCTTGTGCGCGTCGGGCATTATAGTCGGGGCAGCTTTCGCAAAAAATGGAGAACAGCAGCATGGACAAGGAATTGATGCAAATATTGGCCTGCCCGGCCTGCCGGGGCGAACTTGAGCCGCTGGCCGAGTCGGATCCGGTCAGGCCGGACCCGGCTGGGCTGGCCTGCCCGGCCTGCGCCCTGGTTTACCCGGTGCGCGATCACATACCGGTGCTTTTGCGGGAAGAAGCCGTGCCCCGCCTGGAATGGAACGCCGGCAAGCGTTGCGCCCGGCCTGAAAAAAGAAAGCCTTGAGCCTATGGCCGACAAGGGCGGATTTACTTCACGGCTCTTGACTCTTTTCCGTTTTCAAGACTAAACAGTAACCCTTTAAGCGCGGACGGCGGAAAGCTTCCGTGCTTTTGGGATTTGAGCACCGGGTTGGTGCTGTAAACACTCAAACTTTTTCAAGGGTGCAAAAATGAAAATATTGGTCATAAACTGCGGCAGTTCCTCGTTCAAGTATCAGGTGCTGGACATGAACGGCGAAAAGCTCCTTTGTTCCGGCCTGGTCGAGCGTATCGGCCAGGAACAGAGCGACCTTGCCCATAAAAAATACCTGGCTCCCGGCCAGTCCGACGAAGCCGCAAAATACCAGGCCCAGGAAAAATTCCCCACCCACACCGAAGCCCTGCAGGCCGTGGCCAAACTCTTCACCGACCCTGAATGGGGCGTGGTGAAAAACCTTACGGAAATTCAGGCCATCGGCCACCGCATGGTGCACGGCGGCGAGCGCTTCACCCGGGCCTGCGTCATCGATGCGGCCGTGGCCCAGCAAATCATCGACCTTTCGCCCTTGGCCCCGCTGCACAACCCGGCCAACCTGCAAGGTTACGAAGTGGCCAAAAAAGTGCTGCCCCACGCCCCCAGCGTGGCGGTGTTCGACACCGAGTTCCACTCCACCCTGGCCCCGGCCGCCTTCCGTTACCCCCTGCCCGAAAAATTCTATGCCGAGGACGGCGTACGGCGCTACGGCTTCCACGGCACCTCGCACAAGTACGTGAGCCGCCGGGCCGCCGAATTCCTGCAAAAACCCCTGGAAAAGATCAACATGATCACCTGCCACCTGGGCAACGGCAGTTCCCTGGCCGCGGTGCGCGGCGGCAAGTGCGTGGACACCACCATGGGCCTCACCCCGCTGCCCGGCCTGGTCATGGGCACCCGCTGCGGCGACATCGACCCGGCCATCAGCTACTTCCTCTCCGCCAACAAAGGCCTCAGCCCCAAGGAAATTGACGCCATTTTCAACAAGCAGAGCGGTTTCATGGGCCTGTGCGGCAAAAGCGACCTGCGCGACATCCACGCCGCCCGCCAGAGTGGCGACGCCAGGTGCCAACTGGCTTTCGACGTGTTCTGCCACGTGCTGCGCCGGCAGATTGGCGCCCTCTGGGCCGTGCTCGGCCAGGTGGACGCCCTGGTCTTCACCGCCGGCATCGGCGAAAACGACACTTTCACCCGGGCCGACGGCCTGGCCGGACTCGAACCCTGGGGCGTGCGGGTGGACCCGGCCCTGAACGCCGTCCGCTCCGGCGAGCCGCGCTACATCAGCCCGGCCGGTTCCAAGGTGGCCGTATTGGTTGTGCCCACCAACGAAGAGCTGGAAATCGCCCGCACCACGCAACAGGTTTTACAGGGCAAGCAGTTTTGAGTTACAGTTTTTGCCGCCGCCACAAGGAGTTGTTTTTATGCCCGGCCTCTACATCGCCTCCACCCGCCCCAAAACCGGCAAAACCCTGTGCGCCTGCGCCATGGGCGTATTGATGCAACGGCAGGGCCTGAGCGTCGGTTATATCAAGCCGGTGGGCGGGGAACTCAAACTTGTGGAAGCCGGCAAAGGCGACGCCGGCGCTCTGGTGGTGCAGGAAGTGCTCGGCCAGGACGCCCTGCCCGAAGACCTGACCACGGTCATGCGCCATTCGGCCTGGGGGCAGCTTGGCAGTTGCCCCTTGCGCGGCGAGGAAGCGCTCGGGCGAATCAAAAAATCCTACGCCGGCATAGCCAAAGGCAAAGACTGGACCCTGGTCAACGGCAGCGGCTCCTTTCCGGCGGCCGGGCAGTTCGCCGGGGTGGACGGGCTCACCCTGGTCCAGGCCCTGGACCTGCGCGTCATCCTGGTGGAAACTCTTGAAGACGGACTGGACTTTGACGCCGTCCTCCTGCTGCGGAAACACCTGGGTAAACGCCTGGCCGGAGTAATCCTGAACAAGGCGCCCACTTCGGAAATCCCTCTCTGCCGCCAATGGCTCGCGCCCTATCTGGAAAGCTACGGCGTAAAGGTGCTGGGCATCATTCCCAACGAGCCGGAACTTAAAGTGATCCGCTGCATGAACCTGGCTTACGAACTGGGTGGGCGCATCGTGGCCGGCAACAGCAGCGCCGCCAAGCTCGGCATCGCCGGCTTTTTGATCGGCAGCATGCAGATTGACGGCTTCATGACCCGGGTGCGCGACAAAACCGCCAGCGCCATCATCGTCGGCGGCGACCGCACCGATTTGCAACTGGCCGCCCTGTGCGCCAAGGGCAACTGCCTGGTGCTCACCGGCAACATCAGCCCGGACGAACTGGTGCGCACACGCGCCGAAAAGCTCGATATTCCGATCATCGTGGCGACCGAGGATACTTACACCATGGCCCGGCGCATCGCCCGCATTCTGGAAGACCGCAAGTTCGACGACATGTCGCAAATCAACCGCGGCATCCGCCTGTTTGACGAGTCCATCGAGCTTGAAGCCCTGCTTGCATACCTGGGCAACGGCAAAGCGCCGCGCCGACACCCGGATTCTCCCGCGCCCCGGCCCGCGCCTTCCGCCAAAAAAGCATGAACGGCATGAGCGGCGCCGGCAGCGCGGCGCCCAGGCTTGAAGACGCGCCGCCCATCGGGCGCTTGTTTCCCTGGCTCGCTCCCCTGGCCGGCCACACCGACCTGGCTTTCCGCGCCTTATGCCGCGAACAGGGCGCGGCCGTGGCCTGCACCGAAATGGTCAGCGCCAAGGGGCTGGTGTACGGCGAGGAAAGAAAAAGCAAAAAATCCCCGTGCCATCCTGCGCCCGGCGGCCAAACCCGGAGCGGGGTTTCGGCCACACGCGGGCTCCTGCGCACCTCGGCGGCGGACCAGCCGCTGGTGGTGCAGCTTTTTGGCGAAGATCCCGGCTTTCTCGGCCGGGCGGTCGAACTTTTGCGCGACTGGGGCTTCGGCTGGTTCGACCTCAACCTGGGCTGCTCGGTCCCCAAAGTGGTCAAAACCGGCGCCGGGGCCGCCCTGGCCAGGTCCATCCCGGCCGCGCTGGCCGCGGCCCGCGCCATGCTGGAGGCCGCCGGCCCCCTTGGGCCGTATGCTATAGGCCACACCGGCCAAGCGGACGAAACACTCGAAGATAATTCGCTTACGACGGATCCTGGCTGCGGATTTCCCGCAGCGGCACAACGGCCGCGCAGCCGGGTAGGTTTTAAAATCCGCCTGGGCTGGAGCCGGGAAGAGGAAAATTACCTGGAACTGGCCAGTGAATTGGAACAATGCGGCGCGGGCTGGCTAACCCTGCACCCGCGCTATGCCCGGCAGGGATTCGGCGGCCGGGCCGACGGCCAGGCGACCGCGCGCCGGGCCGGCCGGCTTGGCATTCCGCTCCTGCTCAGCGGCGATTTGTTCGATGGGGCCAGCGCGCTGGAGCGCCTGGACGAAAGCGGCGCCGCCGGCCTGATGTTCGCCCGGGGCGCCCTGCACAACCCGGCCATTTTCCGCGACTACCTGGAGCTGGCCGGGCAACGCTCCCGGGGACGGCCGCGCGCGGCGGGAGAACCCGCTTTTTTGCGCTCGCTGATCATGCGCCACGCCGAACTAAGCCGGCAATACGCCGGGGAAACGGACGCGGCCGGCTTGAGCGGCGAGCGGCCGGCGACGGCGCTCCTGAAAATGCGCGGCGCTGTGCCGCGTTATCTCAAGGATCTTCCCGGCAGCCGCGCCCTGCGGCTCAATTTGTCAACCTGCCGGAATTGGGA
>JAISDX010000069.1 GCA_031264465.1 Deltaproteobacteria bacterium
GCCATGGCCGAAGGCCGTGAAGTTTCCTGGCTGCCCTCCTACGGCCCGGAAATGCGCGGCGGCACCTCCAACGTGAGCGTGAACCTGTCCGACCAGCCCATCGGCTCGCCGGTGATCGGTTCGGGCGACGCCACCTGCGTCATCGCCATGAACCTGCCCTCGCTCACCAAGTTTGAAAGCTACGTGCAGCCGGGCGGCGTTATCCTGGTGAACAGCTCCATCATCGACAAAAAAGTCAGCCGCAACGACGTGAAAGTCGCCTACGTGCCGGCCAACGACATCGCGGCCGAACTTGGCAACCCCAAAGTCCTGAACATGGTGATGCTCGGCGCTTACATCGCCAAGACCGGCGTGGTGAAAGCCGACACCCTGATCGATTACGTGAAGGAAGTTTTCGGCTCCAAGAAGCCGGAACTGGTCGAACTGAACAAGAAAGCCATTGAAAAGGGCGCTGCCAGCGCGCAATAAGCTGGTTCAGGGCAACGCCGAGTTCCGCGTTTTCTTAAAAACCATGCATCCCTGAGGAAAGCCCCGGCCGGACAAAACCCGGCCGGGGCTTTAAAAGCTTGCTTGAGCGGCGTTTCCTTTACTTCGCCCAGTTGATGGCGACGTTCTGTTCCACGGTTTCCAGGGTCAGCCTGACCGGGCAGGTTTCCATGGCTTTGGTCAGGGCTTTTTTCTGGCGGTCGGTGTATTCGCGATCCGGCATGCTGATGTTGATGTCGATGCGGGCGATTTTGCGCGGGTCGGCCTGCATGGTCTTGCTGACCTCGGCGGTGGCGCCGTCGATGTTCACATCGTGCTCCTGGGCGTAAATGCCCATAATGGTCAGAGCGCAGCCGGCCAGGGAAGCGGCGCAAAGGTCGGTGGGGGAAAAGCCCTCGCCTTTGCCCTTGTTGTCCACGGGGGCGTCGGTAAGAATTTTGCCGCCGCTGGCCAGGTGGGTCCATTCGGCCCGGAGGCCGCCCAAATATTTAACGGTTGCCATAACAGCCATAGTAAGCTCCTTTTGTTCCGGGTTGAGATAAATCTGGCCTGATCTTAACACAAGACGCGCCAGCCGCAACGGGCGCGCCGTAAAAATATCAACCGGCCCGGATTTCGCCCCGCTCCACCCGGTAGCCGGCGCAAGGGACACCGGCTTTAGCGGCGGCCGCCGTCAAAAGCTCGGTCAGGCGCGGGTGGCAGGTGAAAAACAAAATCTGGTTCCTCCCGGCGAACCCGGCCAGAATGGCGGCGGTACGGGCGGCCCGGGCCGGGTCGAAGTTCACCAGGATGTCATCCATGACAAGCGGCAGGCTCTCGCGGCTCTGGTTGTGCTGGCGCACGTAAGCCAGGCGCAGGGAGAGGTAAAGCTGCTCGCGCGCCCCCCGGCTGAGGGCGGCCTCGGAATCCAGGCTCGGTCCGGCTTCCCGCACGGCCGAAGCTTTAAGTCCCTTGCCCTTTTCCAGATCAAACAACAGGCCCTGGTAGCGCTCCAGGGTCATGTCGCGAAAAAAATCCCCGGCCTGGCGCACCACCAGATCCTGCCGCTCTTCCTCAAAGCTGCGTTTGGCCCGCATGATGAAAAACTGGGCCAGGGTCAGCACGGACCAGCGCCGGGCCAACTGTTCCAGATCTTCACGCAGGGCGGCTTCTTCCCGCCGCAGTACGGCGTTGCCCTCGCCCTCGGCCAGGGCGGCCAGGCCGGCCCGCACCTCGCCCAGACGGGTAAGGGTTTCTTCGCGCTGTTGGCCGGCCTGTTCCAAGGCGGCGCGCAATTCGTCCTCCAGAGCGGCCAGAGCGGCCTGGGCGGCCAGGAGTTCCGGTCCGGCCGCTGCCAGGGCTTGCCGGAACTCCGCCGGGCCGGGCCAGCCGGAGGCGGGCGCGACGGCCCGCTGTTCCAGTTGCAGGGCCAGGCGGTCCCTTTCAAGCCGCAGTTCCCGGTGCTCGCGGTAAGCGGCAAAACGCAGGCGGAATTCTTCGGCTCCTTGTAAAACCTCGATCTTCTGGGGCAGGCCGGCCAGCAGGAACAGTTGCCGCAGCGCGGCTTCGCTGCCGGACAGGGCGGCCCTGGCCTCGGCGCGGCGCCCTTGCAGGGCGCGCAGGTCGCGCTGCCGTTGCCGGTAAACGGCCTCCCGGCGTGCCGCCGCTTCCGCCGCGGCCGCCAGGCGATCAAAAAGCTGGATTGGCGTTTCCGCGGTTCCGGCCCGCCGCCCAAACTCCGCCCGCGACTCCGTCAGCCCGTCCGCCAGGGCCCGCGCCGCCTGCCCGAAAGCTTCCAGGTCGCTCCGCAGGGCTTGCAGCCGGGCCTGCCGGCGTTCAAATTCGCTTTGCAGTTCCTTGAACCTGGCCAGCCGGACAAAAGAATCCAGCACCAGGCCCGGGCCGCTATTGTCGGGGAAAGGCGTTGCGGCCAGCCAGCCGGTCCAGTCCGCCCGGGCGGCCCCCAGAGCGTTCCCGCCATCGGCCAAACGCCGGACGGCCTCGGCCAGGGAGGAACGCAACTCGGCGCAGCGCCAGGCCCGGTCAAAAATTTGCAGCGCCGCGTCCGGCGCGGTGTCTTCCCCCAGGCCATAGGGAGCCAGCCCGGCCGCCCACAGCTCCCGGCTGCGGGCCAACTCGCCCGCCGCTTCCCGCTCGGCCAGACGGACTTCCGCCAGTTGCGCCGCGAGCGCGGCGGCGCGCTCCAGTTCCTGCCCGTCCTGCAGGCGCAGGAGTTGCAGGCGCAGGAGCTGTTCCTGCTGCGTGCCGAAAAAGCTTTCCAGGCGGAGGTAAAAAGCCGGCAGGGCCTCAAGCGGGGCTTCCGGCTCCGGGCCGGCCGCAAGCGGGCATTGATCCGCCGGGGGGAGCTCCGCCGCCCGCGACTGCTCCGGCAGCCAGGCCTGCAAGCGTTCCATCCGGCTGGTCAATTCCCGCTTGTGGCCGGCCAGCCGGTTCAGGCATTCCAGAAGCCTGACCTGGAGCGCATCGGGGGCGGGGTGGTAAAGACCGAGCGCCGCCAGCGCGGGAAAGAGCCAGAACACGGCGCTCCACAGGCAAAACAGGCCGAACAGGCCGACGGCGCCGGCGGCCCAGCCGTTGCCGTCCAGCAGGCCGCGCAATTCCTGCCCGGACAGGGGAGAGGCCAGCAGGGAGGCTATGGCCGGGTAAAGCAAAAATGCGGCCAGTCCCAAGGAAAGCAGCGCCATGACGGCCCGCCGGGGGTCAAAGCGTAGCGGGTTGAAACTGACCAGCGGGGTGAAGCTGAACAAGGGGGGGCGGCGCTCGGCCTGTTGCCGGGCCAGAAGAGCCGCCTCGGCCGCCCCGGACTCGGTTTGCTCGGCCACCCGGCGCAGGCTGGACAAATCCTGGCGGCCTTCCCGCAGGTCTTCTTCGCGGCAGGTAATTTTGGCTAGGCCGGCCATTTCTTTCCGCCGGGCCGCCAGGGCGGCCTGAAGCCGGCTCTCTTCCCGCTCCAGGAGCAGGCGTGCCTTGCCGCATTCGGCGGCCGCCTGCCTGGAGTGTTCCAGGCCCCGGCCTTTTTCTTCGAGCTGCAGGCGCATTTCCGGCCCGAAAGCATGGCCGGGCGCGCCGCCAGCCAGCCCGGAAGCGCCGCGCGCCTTGCGCAGCCTGGCTTCTTCCAGATCAGCCCGTTCCAGCTCGCGCTCCAGCCGTTCCTTGTCCCGGACGCGTTGCTCCACTTCGGCGCTGGCGGCGGCCAGGGCGGCGCGCAAAATGTCAACCAGCTCCCGCGCGGCCGGCGAACAGTCAAAAAGCGACGCCGAGCGCCGGCTCCAGCCCTTGCCCCCGGCTTCCGTCCCAAGCTCGGCCAGGAGTTTTTCCTGCTCCCGCTCCAGGTTTTCCAGCTCCGCCTCCAGGGCGGGGATATGGCGCAGGGCCAGGGCCGCGTTTTCCCGCTCCCGGCCCAGGGCGCGGCAAGCCGGTTCGAGCGGCAGCAAATCGGCCGCCGGCTGTTCTTCCCCAAGCTGCCGCTCCAGCGCGGCCAGTTCTTCCTGCCGGGCTTCAAGAGCGGCCAGTTTTTCCGCCCTTTCCGTGCACAGGCTTTCCAGC
The DNA here is from genome assembly GCA_031264465.1 of Deltaproteobacteria bacterium. Taxonomy (GTDB): domain Bacteria; phylum Desulfobacterota; class Desulfovibrionia; order Desulfovibrionales; family Desulfovibrionaceae; genus WRHT01. The sequence goes on from JAISDX010000069.1 coordinate 4,033, forward strand.
CGGGTCAGGCTGTCCGGGCCGAACTCGCCAGCCGGGCGGGGGCGGAGTTCCAGTTCGGTTTCCAGGCGGCGCAGTTCAGCCCAGAGCTCCCAGGCGCCCAGCAGGCTCACGTTGCGCGCCCGCTCGCGCTCCAGCGCTTCCCGCCGGCCCTGCTGCTCTTCCAGCGCCCGCTGCAATGCGGCTTCCTCCCTGGACAGGGCGGCGTGCCGCTCCAGGTCCGAGCCGCTTTCCCGGATTTTGCGCCGGATTTCACGCAGACGTTGCAAAATTTTGTTGATGGCCTGGGTTTTGGCGGTGGGCGAAGGCGAGAACAATTCTTTGCGGGATCTTTCCAGGCTTTGCAGCACTTCGGCCGGCGAGCGGAAGCCGGTGCCGAAAGCCGCCCCGTGCAGGGCGGCGCTCACCGGCTGGCCGCCCATGCTCTCCAGGCTGGCCAGGTCTTGCAGGTCAAAGGCGAACACTTTGTCGTAGAGGTCGGCGGTAACGCCGCTCAGGAGCCCCTGCCAGAGGCTTTGCGGCAAGGAGCGCCCCTGGGCGTCGTAAAGGGAGAACTCGCCGCCGTGTTTGCCGGGGCGCCGCAGCAGGCGAATGGGGGTCGTCGGGCCGTCAATGTCCAGCAGCAGCCCGCCGCCCGCTTCCGCGGAGGCCTTGCCGCCGCTGCCGCCAGGTCCGCCGTTGCCGTAATCAAGATCGTTGCGCCCCCCCCGCTTGTAGCCGAAGAACATGGCCCGCAAAAAGTCGCGGCAGGTGGATTTTCCGGCTTCGTTGTCGCCCAGAAAGACGTTGAGCCCAGGCGCCAGGTTTTCCGCTTTCTGAGCGGCCAGCACGCCGAAACGCTCAATGTGGAAATGGCGGAGCCGCATCACTCCACCTCGAACAGGTCGAGGCAGACGGCGCCGGCCTCGCGGGCCAGCTCGGACAATTCAGCCAGGCCGGGTTTGAGTTCGGCCAGCCAGGTCTCGCCCTTGTTGCCGGTGTAGAGGACGTCCAGCAAAGCCAGGCATTCCCGGGCTCTGCTGCCGTCATCCGGGCTGTCGGCCACGGCCAGGGCGCGCCGCAGCGTTTCCGCCACCAGGTTGTCGCCAGCCAGGATCTCGTCCAGGTCCACGGCCGGGCGGGTGTTCAGCCTGATGTCCTTGATCAGCGTCCGGGCCGGCGAAGGCGCGGCTTCCGCCTGTTCCCGCAGGCGCTGGTTCAGGCGCGCGCCCAAATCGTCCAGGTTGCCGCTCTTGCGCAAAAGGCCGTCCAGCGCGCTACGGCCGCCCAAAACCAGGCGCAGCGCCAGCTCGCGGCTGCGTCCGTTCTCGCTCCGGCCCGCCTTTCGGCCCCGGTTTCGAGGCAACTGGCTTTCGGCGCTGGCGATGCCGGCGGCAAAGCCCTGGATTTCCCGCAGGATGAATTCTTCCAATTCTTCAAGAGTTACGGCGTCTTCGCCGGCTTCACTCGCAAAACCTGGCAAGTCGGCCAGATCCAGCTCCAGGCGCTCCCAGCGCAGCGGAGCCAAGCGGTAAAATTCCAGTTCGGCCAAGCGGCCGTCTTCCACCCGGCCCAGCCAGCAGCCGCGCTCGCCGCTTTCGCGCACGTGCAGGCCCTGCGGGCAGCCGGCGTAGGTTACGCAGGGTTTTTCCGCCAGCCGGCCGGGTTGGTGGATATGCCCCAGCGCCCAGTAATCCACCGGCGCGGCCGTAAGATCCGTCAGCGCGCAGGGGGCGTAATTTTCGTGCGCGCCGGACTGGCTGCCGCCTTGCGGGCGGGACTGGCCGCCCACGTTGCAATGCAGCACCCCGAAGCTGAAGCGTCCGCCCTTCCCGCCCGCATCGGGCAGGCAAAGGTTTTCAATGGCGGCGCGCAGGTGCAGGGCCAGATTTTCGCTTTCGCGCGGCCCGGCGTGGCTGATGCCATGCACCAGAACGGACGGTTCCGTCCCCGGCCCCGCCCCTTTTCCAGCCCCCTGTCCCGCCAGCCCCGCGCCGGCCGCAAGCAGGCGCGGCGCGCCCAGCTCGCCGTTTTGCCAGTCCAGGGCGTAGCTTTGCCCGGCTGCGTCAAACACGGTCAGGTTGTCCGGCCAGTTGATGAAAGCATTGTCTTCGCTCAAGGGGTCATGGTTGCCCCTGGCCCAGAAAACGCGAATGCCGGCCTCGCCCAGGCGCTGGCAGGCGCCGCGCAGTTCCAGGCGGGCCTTGAGGCTGCCCTGGCGGCTGTCGTAAACGTCGCCGGAAAGGAGCAGGAGCGAAGCGCGGCTGGCGATGCAAAAATCGACCAGACGGCGCAGGGCCTGAAAGGGCGCCTCGCGCCACAGGCTGTTGCCGGCGGCCGCCGGATCGCCGGCCGCGGTCGCGAAAGGCAGCACCGCATCCAGGTGCAGGTCGGCCGCATGTACAAAATAAAAGCGCATGGTCAGATCGGGCCGTTTTCCAGACCGGCCAGGCTGTCGCGGAAATAGGCGATGGTTTCGATCAAGCCGGGCTCCAGCGGGGTGGCGGGCGCCCAGCCCAGAACGGAGCCGGCCAGCGTGATATCCGGCCGGCGGCGCACCGGGTCGTCCGGGGGAAGCGGCTCCCGGACCAGGGGGGAGCCGGAGCCGGACAGGGCGATTACCTTTTCCGCCAGTTCCCGGATGGTGAATTCGCCGGGGTTGCCGATGTTGATCGGACCGGTGAAATCGTCGCCGGTGCTCATCAGGCGGATCAGCGCTTCCACGGTGTCGTCCACGTAGCAGAAGGAGCGGGTCTGACTGCCGTCGCCGTAAATGGTGATCGGGCGGCCCTGCAAAGCCTGCATGATGAAGTTGGAAACCACCCGGCCGTCGTTCGGGTGCATGCGCGGGCCGTAGGTATTGAACAAGCGGGCGATTTTAACGCGCAGCCCGTGCTGGCGGTGGTAGTCCATGAACAGGCACTCGGCGGCCCGCTTGCCCTCGTCGTAGCAGGAGCGCAGGCCGTGCGGGTTTACGTTGCCCCAGTAACTTTCCGGCTGCGGGTGCAGCATCGGGTCGCCATACACTTCGGAAGTGGAGGTCTGAAGAATCTTGGCCCGCAGGCGCTTGGCCAGGCCCAGCATGTTGATGGCGCCGGAGACCGAAGTCTTGAGCGTCTGCACCGGGTCGCGCTGGTAGTGGATGGGCGAGGCCGGGCAGGCCAGGTTGTAAACCTCGTCCACTTCCACGTACAGCGGGAAGCAGACGTCGTGGCGGATCAGCTCGAAATTCGGCCGCCCCAGCAGATGATGCACGTTGCCCCGGGTGCTGCAGTAGAAGTTGTCCACGCAGAGCACCTCGGCCCCGGAATCCAGCAACCGCTCGCAAAGGTGCGAACCCAAAAAGCCCGCGCCGCCGGTCACCAGAATGCGCTTGTCTTTGAACATTTATATTCCTTCAACCTGTCTTTAAAAAACGGCGGCAGGTTTATAGCGTCACTTTTTTCAGGCTGTCTTTTTCAAACCAGCGCCAGGCCGTGCTCAAAATGCTGTCCAGGGAGGAGCGTGTGGCAATCCAGCCGATGGTCTTCCGGGCCAGGTCGGCCCTGGCCACCAGCGCCGGCACGTCGCCCGCCCGGCGTTCCTCCACCTTGAACGGAACCGGCTTGCCGATAACCCGGCGGGCGTGTTCGATCACTTCCTTGACCGAGTAGCCGAAGCCGGTGCCCAGGTTCAGGCGCAGCTTCTTTTGTCCGCCCACCAGCTTTTCCAGGGCCAGGCGGTGGGCCGAGGCCAAGTCGCAGACATGGATGTAGTCGCGCAGGCAACTGCCGTCCGGCGTGGGGTAATCCACCCCGAACAGCTTTAAGGCCGGTATCAGGCCGCAGGCGGCCCGGAAAATATTCGGGATAAGATGGGTTTCCGGTTCGTGCCGTTCGCCGATTTCGCCTTCCGGGTCGGCCCCGGCGGCGTTGAAGTAGCGCAGCACGGCCGTGCGGAAGCCGTAGGCGGTTTCAAAATCCAGCAGGAGGCGCTCCACCATGGCCTTGCTGCAACCGTAAGGGCTGGCCGGGTCGAAAGGAGCGCTTTCGGGAATGGGCACTTCGTCCGGGTGGCCGTAAACGGCGGCGGTGCCGGAAACCACGATGTCGCGCACCCCGGCCGTAAGCATGGCCTCCAGCAGGCACAGGGTGCCGTAAACGTTGTTGCGGTAATATTTATCCGGCTTTTCCACCGATTCGCCCACGGCGATGCTGGAGGCGAAATGCAGCACGCCCAGGGGCTTTTTTTCGAGCAGCAGCCTGGTGAGCCTGGGCACGTCCTGGATGTCGCCGTGCACGAACTCGCCCCAGCGCACAAAGTCGGGGTGGCCGGTGGAAAAATTGTCGTAAACCAAGGGAGCGAACCCGTGCGCCGCCAGCTCCTTGCAGGTGTGCGCGCCGATATAGCCGGCTCCGCCGGTGACCAGTACCGTCTTGCTGTTCGCCATAATAACCTCTTTAATCGTTTATCCCTGTAAGATAGCGCAGCTCGCGCCGCCGGGCAAGCGCGGAATGGAGCGGAAAGGCCCCCGGAGCTGCAGACTCCGGGGGCCGACAAATCGCTTATGGCTTGCTTTACTTGCGAACCAGCTTGCGCCCTTCTTCAAAGGCCTTTTTATTCAGTTCGACGAATTGGGCTTTGACGTTTTCCGCGATAATGGCGTCCCAATCCACTTCGTTCAGGCCCATCATTTCCACGGTGGCGCCAAGCAGAATAACGTTCATTACCTTGGGGTTGCCCATTTCGACGGCCTTGCCGGCGGCATCGACCACGGTGGTGTCGACTTTCTTGGCGATTTCTTCGCTCAGGCCGTCCGGGTAGTCGGCCACGCCGGAAACAACCGGCATGGGGCTGATGTTGTACTTGTTGATCACGGCCTTGCCGCCGGCCTTGAGGTAAGGCAGGGAGCGCATGGCTTCCATTTCTTCAAAAGCCACCAGCAGGTCGGCCCCGCCCCTTTCGATAACGGGCGAGAAAACCTGCTTGCCGTAACGCACCTGGCTGGAAACGTCGCCGCCGCGCTGGGACATGCCGTGAATTTCACTCATCTTGACGTCGTAACCGGCCTGAGCCAGGCCCATGGAAAGGAGCTTGCTGGCAAGAATGGTGCCCTGGCCGCCGACACCGGATAACATTATGCTTTTGGTCATCTTACTTCACCACCTTTTTGATAGCCTGCTTGGGGCAGATCTGGGCGCAAACGTCACAACCCACGCACTGGTTGGGGTCGATGTTGGCCTTCTTGGCCTTCTTGTCCACGGAAATGGCCGGGCAGCCGCTCTTCAGACACATCTTGCAGCCAATGCACAGTTCGTGATCCACGCGGTCCTTGGTGTTAAAGCAGACGCCGAACTCGGCCTTGTCCGCCGCCGTCATCTTCTTGAGCACGCAAGGCCAGCGGGTGATGATCACCGAAGGTTCGTCCAGGGACAGAGCCCAGTCGAAGGCTTCTTTCACTTCCGTGAGGTTGTTCGGGTTGATCTTGCGCAGGTTCTTGACGCCGATGGCCCGGCACACGCCTTCGATGTCGGATTCCACGGCCGGTTCGCCCATGGCGGTCAGGCCGCTGCCGGGGTTTTCCTGGTGGCCGGTCATGCCGGTGATGCGGTTGTCAAGAATGAGGTTGATCACCTTGCTCTTGTTGTAAATAACTTCCAGCAGGCCGTTCAGGCCGGTGTGGAAGAAGGTGGAGTCGCCCAGAACGCCCACGACGCGCAACTGGTTGTTGGGGTCGGTGTCAAAGGCTTTCTGCGCGCCGTGCGCGCTACCGAAGGCCGCGCCCATGCACACGTTGAAGTCCATGGCGTTGTAAGGCGGCGCAAAACCCAGGGAGTAACAGCCGATGTCGCCGGCAATCACTAGGTTTTTGCGCCGGCCCATTTCGTAGAACACGCCGCGGTGCGGGCAGCCGGCGCAGAGCGTCGGCGGGCGGATCACTGTGCGGTCGGCGCCCACTTCCATCACCGGCAGGGATTCGCCGAAAATGGCCTTGCGCAGCACGTCCGGGGTGAGTTCGCCAAAGCTGGGGATAACGCCCTTGCCAATGGGGCTGAAGCCGAGCTTGCGCACTTCGTCCTCAATATAGGGGTCGTTTTCTTCAATGACGTAGATCTTTTTGACCGACTTGCAGAAGTCGGCGATCTTGCCGGCCGGCAGCGGGTTGGTGAAGCCGAGCTTCAAATAGGAGGCCTTGTCGCCGAAAACTTCCTTGGCGTAGTAGTAGGACATGCCGGAGGCGATCACGCCGACTTCGCCGCCGTTCTTTTCAACGCGGTTCAGCGGGGTGGTTTCGGAGTATTCGGCCAGTTCTTTCATGCGCTTGTCAACGTAAACGCGGCGGATGCGGGAGTTGGCGGGAACGCAGACAAATTTTTTGCCGTTCTTTTCGTAGGGCTTGAGCGGCACTTCCTTGCGGTTGCCGAGCTCAACCAGGCTCTTGGAGTGGGAAACGCGAGTGGTGATGCGCATGAGCACCGGGGTGTCGTACTTTTCGCTGAGGTCCATGGCCACAGCCATCATGTCCTTGCATTCCTGGCTGTCGGAGGGCTCGACCATGGGCAGCATGCCCAGTTTGGCCATCCAGCGGTTGTCCTGTTCGTTCTGCGAGGAGTGCTGGCCCGGTTCGTCGGCGGTAATGGCGACAAAACCGGCGTTCACGCCGATGTAGGACATGGTGAACAGGGGGTCGGAGGCCACGTTCAGGCCTACGTGCTTCATGGAGGCCATGCTGCGCACGCCGCCGATGGCGGCGCCGGAAGCAGCTTCCATGGCGACCTTTTCGTTGGGAGCCCACTCACTGATAATGTCTTTGTAAGTGGTGAGGTTCTCCAGGATTTCCGTACTCGGCGTGCCTGGGTAGGCGGAAGCGAATTTTACACCGGCTTCCCAGGCGCCCCTGGCAATGGCTTCATTGCCGGTCATGAGTTGTTTCACGCTTGATCTCCTCGTTAACATAATGGGGGTTGCAGTGCGGAGCCGCTTCCAGAGCGGAACCGCAATACGGGTTCTGAACCGAACAAGCCTCCGGCGACTTCGGTTCATAAATCAGCCCGGAAACACTCCGGGCCAACCCGAAAGAAATGCTGTGGCATTTCGCGCGACTTCCTCCTCGCGCCTCCGGTTCGCGCGGCCGCCGCAATACGGCCAAACGGGCCCCGCGTATTGAAAAAATTCAACAAATACACAGAGAACCGGGGATTCTCAAATTTGTATATCAGATATCCAAGGCCGGTGCCAAGTGATATTAGACGTTGGAAGTTAAAAAAAATTTATATTGTAAAAATCCATAGTTATAAAGACAACGGTGATTGAATAAAAGCAAGACGAGAAATCGTGCGAAATGCATATAATTACACGCCAATTTTCCACAGCGGCAAAAGAGAGCGGGGTTGCCAAAACAAAAAATCCTTGCGGGAATCGGCAAAGAAGATAAATTGAAAACAAATATCAACGACCGGAGTTAAGACATGCCCACGATCAAAATAGAAGGAATGAGCTGCGGCAACTGTACCATGGCCGTGACCAAGGCGCTTGGCGCCATGCCGGGGTTGACCGACGTGCGGGTGACGCTGGAGCCGGGCAGCGCCAGTTGGGTTGATCAAGACCCGGGGCGCCCGGTTGATCTGGAGAAGGTAAAGGAAGCCGTCCGCGATCTTGGTTTCGAGGCTTAGGGAAACGCGGCTTAACGTTTTCCTTGTGGTTTTATCCATTCCGCGGTATGGACATTTCATCTATCTCGGCATGTTGTGAGGTATGTGCTGTGTGTAATTGGCCGCGACAATTTACTTGTACTCAGGAAAACCCCGCCGGGTTTAAGGTCGTAACGGGTTCTTCCGGCCCGCTTTTTGCTACACACACACACACACACACACACACACACACACTTAACACCGCCCCATAACGCGCTCTCCGCCAGGAGCGGCGCGGTTTTCCATTGGCAAAACGGCTCTGTCCCGCAAGGGAGCAGGGCCGTTTTCGGCGTTTCAGCCCCTGCCCCACACCTGCAACAAGGCGAGCGGTTATGAGCAAGCGAACATTTTTCGTCTGTCTGTCCGGTCTGGTCTTCTGGTTGTCGTTCATGAGCGCCGCTCGGGCGGCGGACGCGCCCATCGCCGAGGTTCTGACCCTGGTGCCGGGCGCCAGCGTGAGCCGGGACGGGCGGACCCTGCCCCTGGAGCGGTTCTCGCCCCTGCGCCTGTCCGATACCGTCAGCACCGACGCCGCCGGCCGGCTGCGCATCCTTTTCGCCGACGACAGCACGGTGGATCTGGGCGCGAACAGCAGCCTGGATCTGCGCGATTTCGCGGACAGCGGGGCGGCTTCCGTGTTCAACGTCCATCTGTTGCACGGCGTGGCCCGCGTGATCACGGGCAAGATCGTGGAAGCCAACCCGCAGGGCTTCACGGTCAGCACGCCCGAGGCCACCATCGGCATACGCGGCACCATTCTCAGCCTGCGCGCCGGCGACGGCACGACCACGGTCTATGTGGAGAACACCACCCGCGCCGTCTACGTCAACAACATCAACGTGCCGGGCGGGCAAAAGATCACCATCCCCGCCGACCCGATCCGGCCCGAACCGATTCTGCCGCAGGACCGCCGGAACCTGGG
>JAISDX010000083.1 GCA_031264465.1 Deltaproteobacteria bacterium
GTTGCTGAAAGAACGTGTTGATCTAACATTGGTTGAAATTAAAGAACATTTTTGCAAGCAGTGTTCTCTGGCTGCCATTCATAAGACAGTTGTGAAACTTGGATTTGTCTTTAAAAAAAACGCTGAAGGCAAGCGAACAAGAGCGCGCGGACATAAAGCAACAACGTGAAAATTGGTAGGAATTCCAGGCCAATATTGAGCAAGACAGGTTGGTGTTTCTTGATGAGTCTGGCGTCAAAACCAATATGACTCGCCTATATGGCAGGGCAAGTAAAGGCAGTCGGTGTTACGACAAGGCTCCTGACAGGCGATGGGAAACAGTAACAGTTTTATCATCAATTCGCCTTGGTGGAGAGACAGAGAGCATCATGTTTGATGGAGCTGTGGATCGAAAAATGTTTGAGGCATATATCGAAGAAATTCTTATTCCGACCCTTCGTCCTGGTGACATCGTGATCATGGATAATCTTGCTTCCCATAAATCCGAAAAATCCAGAAAACTTATAAAGTCAAAGTATGCCAATTGTCTGTTTTTACCAGCATACAGTCCAGATTTTAACCCCATTGAAAAGATGTGGAGCAAAGTGAAGCAAATATTGAGAGGATTGAAAGCCCGCACCCGTGAAGAGCTATTTGATGCTGTTGCAAAAGCCCTGAGCATGGTCAATGAAAACGATGCTCGAGGCTGGTTTAAATCGTGCGGGTATGTAAAATCTAAAAGTTAAAACGCTCTAACCCCGACTTCCTTGTCTTTGGTAATTTCCCTGGCCCGGTCGATATAAGGCGTTCAATTTCACTGGCGGAAATAAGGGTAACGCCAGCCAGGTCTATGTGGGAGACCTCGATGCAAACGGCATCAGGCGTGGCCGGCACGAACACGAATTTATCAGAGGAATGGCTGCTGGCGGGGCCGCCACGGCGACGCAGTTCTTCCTCCTGCAGACGCAGGCGTTCTTCTTGCTGTTGCAGGATGTGATCATTCTGGCGTTGCAACTGGCGCAACTCGCCGACGGGCATGCCGGCATGCGCCGGATCGCCCAGAAAAATGAATGCGGATAATAGAAGAATTACCGCTACCCCAAGAGGGCAAGCTTTGCCATAGTCTCGCCTCGGGGTTTTTAAATGTTAATAGTCTAAACTATTATTAAACATCTTGCCTGCGATCATGTCAATATAGTTCAGAACAAAAAATGCTGGACGCCGCCAAGGAGCAAAAAGAACATTAAGCTGCGTTTCTTTATTTGGGCCGGTTGCTATTCCAGGGGCACGAAGCGGAACCCCTTGCCTTCCTTGAGCGCGTAGCCGGCGCCGGGAAAGGGAATGTGCATGCCGGCCACCATGGCGTGGGTTTCCGCCGCCAGGCTGAGCACGCTCTCGCGCACGAACACGGCGGCCCGCTGGTCCTGGTCGTAGGCCGCGCATTCCTGCGGAATGGCGAACTGCAGGTCCACCGCGTGCACCAGGTCGCCCAGGATGAGCAGGCGCGGCTCGCCGGCGCCCAGAGAAAAGACCGTATGGCCCGGCGTATGGCCGAAAGCCGGCAAGGCCATGATGGAGATGCTTTCCAGTTCCAGGGCGTCGTTCAACGGGCCGCCGTAAAATTTGCGCACGTCTTCGCCATAAGCGGCGATCACCTGCCGGGCCAGCGTCACATTGGGAGAGGGCACGGCCGCTTTGCCGCCTTTTTGGGCCTGCTCTTGCCCGCCCTGCCAGTAATCGAGCTCGACGGCGCTCACCAGGAGCTTGGCCTTTGGGAAGACGCGCAGCCCGTCGTTCACCAGGCCGCCGATATGGTCCGTGTGCATGTGGCTGAGCAGCACGGCGTCCAGGTCTTCCGGCGCCAGACCCAGCCAGGCCAGTTGTTCCATGAGGCGGCTTTCTCCCGGCGCCGCCCGGCCGAAGCCGGTATCAACCAGGATATTCCGGCCGTGCGCCCGGAGCAGGAAGGCGTTCACGCCGGCCTCGGTCTTGCCGTCCTTGAAGTACCCGGCCCGTTCGGCCGGCGCGGCCGGGCCGCTGAACAGCGCCACGTCCATCTGGCCGGGGCGATCCTGGATGGCCAAGGCCTCTACTCCGTCCTGTTCCCATATTTTTACGGGCCTCAATTTGTCCTCCGACTGAGCCGGGGCCGCTCCGTCGCCTTCCCCGGCGGCCGCGCACACCCGCGAGGCGGGGCCGGCGTTGACAATGACGGCCGCCAGGCAAGCGGCCAGCAGCAGGAGCCTTTTTACCGTCCGGTTCGTTTTGCGCATATGTTGTTTCTCCCTGGCACCAGATAACATAAAGCCGGCGGTTTATCCATTATATCTCTGAGGGAATGCTGATTAATGAGGATTTTTGTTTCCTGGCGAGAAAGGCGAGTTCCGGGCGGAGCGAAGTGTATCAAGACATACATGAGCTTCGCGCGGGAGGAGCCTGACGCGGCCAGGGGGCAAAAAGACCGTTAAGCCGCGTTCCCTTAAAATGGAAACAGCAGCGGCAGGGCTATGACCATGACAATACCCATCAATATTTGCAGCGGCAGGCCTATTTTCAGGTAATCCATAAAGGTGTAGCGCCCGGCGGACATGACCAGAGCATTGGCGGGCGTGGAGAACGGGCTGGCAAAACACATACAGGCCGAGGTGGCCACCGCGAACATGAAGGGCAGCGGGCTGACCTGGAGGTCCAGGGCCAGTTGCAGGGCCACCGGGGCCACCAGCAGGGCCACGGGCGTCGAACTGATCACGATATTCATGGCCGAGGTGGCGAAGTAAACCACAATCAGGGCCAGATGCGGCCCGTAGCCGCGCCCCAGGATGGTCATGTACTCCGCGGCCGCGCCCACCAGGCCGGCCTTTTCCATGGCCCTGGCCATGGGCAGCATGCAGGCGATCATCACCAGCGTTTCCCAGTTGACGGAGCGGTAGGCCTCTTCCACGTTGGGGTAACAGCCGCCCAGGATCACCGCCACGGCGGCCAGCAGCACCGCCGCCACCGTGGGCAGAAGCCCCAGGGCCATGCCGGCGATCATCAGCAGAATCACCAGCGAAACGAAGGGGATTTTCCGCTGCAGGCTGCTTTTTCCGATTTGATTCTGCGGACGGCCCACCACCACCCAGTGGCTGGAAAAATCGGCCAGGCGGTCCAGGCTCTCCCAGGAGCCCTGCACCAGAAGCGCGTCACCGGACTGCATCACCTGGTTCTTTATGTCGTCGACAATATATTGGTCGCCGCGCTGGATGCCCAGGAGCGTAGCCCCGAACTGTTCGCGCAGGCCGGACTCGGACACTTTGCGCTTCACCAGGCGGGAAGAGGACATCAGCACCAGCTCGCAAATGCCGATGGCGTCAAAGCGGTACTTGTTGCGTTCGTCTTCGGCTTCCCAGTCGCCCATGAACTCCAGCCCGCAGGCTTCGACCATGTCTTTGGCCCGGTCGTGCGTGCCCAGGCAGACCAGCACGTCGCCGGCCTTGAGCACCGTCTCCGGCCCGGGCACCAGTTGTTCCTCGGCGTGCCGGTGCTTAAGGCTGCCCCGGCCTTTTTTCTCACGCCGCACTTCCTGCACCACCATGCCGAAACGCCCGGTCAGGGCCAGTTCGCGCAGGCTTTTACCGGCCAGTTCCGCCCCTTCGCGCACGCCAATCTTGAAGGCGCGCTGCATCAGGTTGTACTTGTCCACCAAGTCTTTCAGGGTAGGAGCTTTCCCGACGTCCTCGCCCTTGTCGCCCTTACGCCGGGCCAGGAAATACGACGTGACCGGGGCCAGCACGAACATGCCGAAAACCATGGCCACCACGCCCACCGGCAGGAAGGACAACAGGGTCAGCGCTTCAAAGCCGGCTTTCACGTAAACGTCGTTCACCACCATGTTCGGCGGGTTACCGATAAGCGTGAGCAGGCCGCCCATGCCGGCCATGAAGGCCAGCGGCATCAAAAAGCGGCTGGGGCTGATCTTGAGCGTCATGGCCATGCTCACCACAATGGGCATCATGATGGCCACGGTGCCGGTGTTGCTGACCAGCGAGCCCACCAGGGCGGTTATCAGCATCACCAGCATGAAGAGCAGGTTCTGGCTGGACCCGGCCACGGCCAGAATCCTGCCGCTGATCACCCCGGCCAGGCCGGTGCGCACAATGGCCCCGCCAATGACGAACATGCCGGCAATGGTCAGGATAACGGAGTTGGAAAAGCCGGAAAGGCCTTCTTCCGGCGTGAGCACCCCGGTCAGCACCAGGGTGAGCATGGCGCAGAAGGCCACCATATCCGAACGGAGTTTGCCGCGGATGAAAAAGATTACGGTTACGACAAGAACGCCAAGGGTAATGGCGCTGTTCCAGGAGCTTGCGGCTGCGATCATGGCTCTAGTGGCGCGCGGCGCTGCGTTAAAGAGTTAATGTCTCCGGGTAGCGGCATGGCGCTCGCCCGGGCCTGAACGAACCCAATATATTTGACAAACGGCTTTATATCAAGGCGGGTCTTGAAACATTTACGCTCGGGCAGGCGGCCAGGGAAAAAAAAGACCATTATGCGTCCTTGCATCCAAGAGCCGCCCAGAGTATACACACCGCCATGACGCAAACAAACCGGAACCCACAGCCGCCCCTGGCCCCGGTGGCCGTAATCGGCGCGGGGCTGGCCGGGTGCGAGTGCGCCCTGGCCCTGGCCGGGCGCGGCATAGCCTGCACCCTTTTTGAAATGAAGCCCCGGCGCTTTTCCCCGGCCCACGAGCAGGCGGGGCTGGCCGAGTTGGTCTGCTCCAACTCGCTGCGTTCCGACGACCCCAAAAGCGCCGTGGGCCAGTTGAAAAACGAACTGCGCGCCATGGGAAGCGCCGTCATGCGGGCGGCGGAAGCCACGCGCGTTCCGGCCGGCAAGGCTCTGGCCGTGGACCGGGCGCTGTTCAGCCGGCACATGACCGCCCAGGTGGAGGCCGAACCGCTGATCAGCCTGGAGCGGCGGGAAATTACCGCCCTGACGCCGGCCCCCGCTTCCCCGGACGAACCGGCCCTGCAAGGCTTCAGCCATATGGTGGTCGCCGCCGGGCCGCTGGCTTCGGAAGCCTTGGTCGCATCGCTCCTGAAACTGCTTGCCCCACTGGGGGGCAAACAGGATTTATACTTTTACGACGCCATCGCCCCCATCATCGCGGGCGACTCCCTGAACCGGGACATCATCTTCCAGGGCTCGCGCTACGACGAAGGCGAAGGCGACTACCTGAACTGCCCGATGAACCGGGACGAATATTTCGCTTTCTACAACGCCCTGATGGCGGCGGCCAAGGCGCCCGCCAAGGACTTCGAGCAGGAAAAGCATTTTGAAGGCTGCATGCCCATTGAAGCCCTGGCCGAACGCGGCGAACGCACCCTGGTGTTCGGGCCGTTCAAGCCGGTGGGATTCACCGACCCCCGCACCGGCGGCCGCCCCTTCGCCATCGTGCAGCTCCGGGCGGAAAACCTGAACCGCTCCATGTTCAACCTGGTGGGCTGCCAGACCAAGCTGCTCCACAAGGAGCAGGAGCGGGTTTTCCGGATGATCCCGGGGCTGGAAAACGCGGAGTTCGCGCGCTTTGGCAGCATGCACCGCAATACTTTCGTCAACGCTCCCCAGGCGCTGAACCCGGACCTTTCGCTTAAAGCCGCGCCGCGCATCTTCCTGGCCGGGCAGATTACCGGGGTGGAAGGCTACGTGGAATCCTCAGCCTGCGGACTCTGGCTGGGGCTCAGTCTGGCCGCCCGGATCCAGGGCGCGCCGCTCCCGCCGCCGCCGCCGGAAAGCGCCCTGGGCGCGCTCCTGCGCCACCTGCAAACTCCGGCCAAGAATTTTCAGCCCAGCAACATCCAGTTCGGCCTGATGCCGGAGCTGGGCGAACCGGCCCGCAAGGCCGACCGCAAGCTCCAGTACGCCCAGCGGGCCCAGCGGGCCTTCAGGGCCTGGCTTGAGTCCTGCCGGCTGGAAAACAGGGAGGCTTGAGCATGGCCGACTACAAATTTTCCGTGATCATCCCGGTGTTCAACCGCTGGGAGCTGACCCGCGACTGTCTGCGCAGCCTGCGCGAACACACCCCGGGCGACGACTTTGAAGTGATCGTGGCCGACAACGCTTCCAGCGACGCCACGCAAAACGAGTTGGAACCGCTGGCCCTGGCCCTCTTCCGGGAGCATTTCCGCAGCCTGCGCTTTCCGGAAAACGTCAACTTCGGCCCGGCCTGCAATACCGGCGCCGCGGCCGCCGGCTCGAAGCTCCTGTTCTTTCTGAACAACGACACCCTGCTCACGCCGGGCTGGTCCGCCCCCCTGCTCCGGGCGCTGGAGGAAGACGCCGGCCTGGGCGCCGCGGGCCCGCTCCTGCTTTACCCCGACAACACCGTGCAGCACCTGGGCGTGGCTTTTTCCACGCGCGGCGTTTCGCACCTGTACGACCACTTTCCGGCCGACGCCCCGGTGGTGCGGAAAAAACGGCGTTTGCAGGCCATTACCGCCGCCGCCCTGCTCGTCCCCAAAAACCTGTTTTTCGAGGCCGGGGCCTTTTTCAAGGAGTACCGCAACGGCTTTGAAGACCTGGATCTCTGCCTGCAAATCCGCAAGCTGGGCAAAAAACTGGCCTGCGTGCCGGAGTCGCGCATTTACCACCTGGAGGGCCAGTCCGCCGGACGGGCCGACCATGACGGCGCAAACTCCAGCCTGTTCACCCGGCGCTGCGGCGAACTCATCCACCCGGACCTGCACCAGCACGGGCTGCGCGACGGTTTTTCAGTGGTTTACGACGACGACTTGAGCCAGAGCCTCCTGGTGAACGAAACCCGGGACCAGGAACTGCGGCGGGAAATCACGGACGGCGCCGGCGTCCTCAAGGCTGAACGGCTGGACGCATTGCGCGAACTCGTCAGGAACAACCCCTACTGGGTTTGGGGGCACGAGAGCTACGGCGACTGCCTGGCCGAGCGGGGCCGGCCCATGGAAGCCGCGGCAATTTACACGCGCCTGGTAAATTTCTATCCGCGCCTCGCCACGGTGGAAAAGCTCATGACTTTGGCCGGGCAGGCGCAGGATTTGTCGATACTGCGGCAAATGCGGAGCTGGCTGGAAAAAATGCGCGCCTTCAAAGCCAACAAGGCCAGGCAGCTCAACCTGCTCAAGCAGGACCGCCTGATGGCCGGCCGCTTTAACGACCGCTTTTTACTGAATTTGTGTGAAGAAAAGATTAAAGAACTGGCCTAAGTTATTTTGCAGAAATA
This sequence comes from Deltaproteobacteria bacterium, assembly GCA_031264465.1. Taxonomy (GTDB): domain Bacteria; phylum Desulfobacterota; class Desulfovibrionia; order Desulfovibrionales; family Desulfovibrionaceae; genus WRHT01. The sequence goes on from JAISDX010000083.1 coordinate 7,217, forward strand.
ACCGGCTCCGAACGTATTAATAATCAAACCTAAGGAAAGGCTGCTTAATGAGATTTTTGTTTCCTGGCAAGGAAGGCGCGTTCCGGGCGGAGCGAATTGTATCAAGACATACATGAGCTTCGCACGGGAGGAGCCTGACGCGGCCAGGGAGCAAAAAGACCATTAAGCTGCCTTTCCTCGAAGAATGATGATGAAAAACAAGGTTACCAACGACAAAATCCGCAATATCGCCATTATCGCCCACGTTGACCACGGCAAGACCACCCTGGTGGACGCCATGTTCCGCCAGAGCGGAGTTTTCCGCGAAGGCCAGCAGGTGGACGAGCGGGTCATGGACAGCCAGGACCTGGAACGCGAACGCGGCATTACCATATCGGCCAAAAACTGCGCCGTGCACTGGAAAGGCGTTAAAATCAACATTCTGGACACCCCCGGCCACTCCGATTTCGGCGGCGAGGTGGAGCGCGCCCTTTCCATGACCGGCGGCTGCGTCCTTTTGGTGGACGCTTCCGAGGGGCCGTTGCCCCAAACCCGTTTCGTGCTGAAAAAGGCCCTGGATGCCGGACTGAACATCATTCTGGCGATCAACAAGATCGACCGCAAGGACGCCCGGGCGGCAGAAGTGCTCAACGAAGTTTACGACCTGTTCATCGACCTGGGGGCGGACGAGGACCAGCTTGACTTTCCGGTGCTCTATGCCATCGGGCGGGAAGGCGTGGCCATGCGCTCCTCGGAGGAAAAAGGCCTGGATTTGTCCCCGCTGTTCGAAGCCATCCTGGAACTGCCCGGCCCGGAATACGACCCGGACGAGCCGTTCCAGATGCAGGTGGCGGATCTGGCCTATTCCGACTACCTGGGCCGGCTGGCCGTGGGGCGTATCCGCCACGGGCGCCTGACCGGCAAGGACCAGCTCCTGCGCATTGACGAAAACGACGTCGAACTGCCGATCAAATCCGGCAAAATTCAGGTTTACGACGGCCTCAAGCTCCAGGAAGTGAGCGAGGCCGAACCCGGCGACATCGTGGTCGTTTCCGGCCTGGACAAAGTGACCATCGGCGACACCATCTGCACGCGGGAAGCGCCCAGGCGCCTGGAGCGCATCCGGGTGGACGACCCCACCGTGGCCATGCGTTTCGGCATCAACAACTCCCCCCTGGCCGGGCAGGAAGGGAAAATCGTGCAATCGCGCCAGATTCGCGAGCGCCTGCTCCTGGAAACGCTGCGCAACGTGGCCATCCAGATGGAGGAAGGCGAAGACAAGGACAGCTTCGTCATCAAGGGCCGGGGCGAGTTCCAGATGGCCATCCTGGTCGAGCAGATGCGCCGCGAGGGCTTCGAACTGACCGTGGGCCGCCCGGAAGTGATTATGAAGCGGGAAAACGGCAAGACGCTGGAGCCGGTTGAAAAGCTCCTGGTGGACTGCGACGAGGCCTTCCTGGGCATCGTCACCGAAAAACTGGCTCTGCGCAAAGGGCGCATGCTGAACCTGGTGAACAACGGCTCCGGCCGGGTGCGCATGGAGTTTTCCATACCCGCGCGCGGGCTGATCGGCTTTCGCGACGAGTTCCTTACCGACACCAAGGGCACCGGCATCATGAACTCCTACCTGGACGGCTACGAGGAATACCGGGGCGAATTTCCTTCGCGTTTTACCGGCTCGCTGGTGGCCGACCGCCCCGGCAAGGCCGTGGCCTACGCCCTGTACAACCTGGAACCGCGCGGCAGCATGTTTGTGCAGCCCAACGACCCCATCTACGAAGGGCTGATCGTGGGCGAACACAACCGCGACAACGATATCGACGTGAACCCCTGCAAGGAAAAAAAGCTCACCAACCTGCGCGCCTCGGGCAAGGATGAAAACATCATCCTCACGCCGGTGCGTCCGATGACCCTGGAATGGGCCATTCATTTCATCCGCGACGACGAACTGGTGGAAGTCACCCCCCTGTCCATCCGGCTGCGCAAGAAAGTGCTCGGCGCCCAGGCCAGGTACCAGATTGCCGGCAAGAAAAAACTCGCCGCAGAAAAATGAAAAGGCGGGCGGGGCTTACGCCCCGCCCGCCGCCCGGATCAGACTTGAAAGCGGCTAAGGGTTAATCGTCGGGCAGCCGCTCGCCCTTGGGCTTGATGAGATAGCCAAGGATGCCGCCCACGAGGGCGGGGATAAGCCAGCCGAAGCCGTGCTCGGAGAGCGGCAGCACGTCGATGATGCTGGCGGCTTCAAAGCCGTACATCTTGGACACTTCCAAAATGGCGTACAGGATGGCGAAACCGGCGGTGAACTTGTAAATGTTGTCGTTCCTGATGCGCTTGGCGAACAGGCCGAGCACGGCCATGGCCAGGAACGGCGGGAAGAGGATCAGGATGATCGGCACGGCCATGGCGATGATGTTGGCCAGGCCAATGTTGGAGATCAGGGCGTAGGAGGCGCAGATCAGGGTGGCGACCACGTTGTACTTGACTTTGCCGTTGGTCAGGCGGGTAACATAAGTGGACGGAGCGCCGGCCAGGGCCGCGCCCGTGCTCAGGCAGGCGAACAGCACCACCAGGCCCAGGAAGGGCGCGCCGCTGCCGAGTACGCCTTGGAAAATGGAAACGACCAGGGCGCCGTGCTGCACGTCGGTGCCGTAGAGGCTGGCGTTGACGGCGCCGACATAGCAGAGGCCGCCGTAAACGATGAGCATCAGAACGGCCATCAGCATGGAGGAGGCGATCACGGCCTTGACCTTGGATTCGGGGGTTGTATAACCCTTGTTGGTCAAGTCCTTGGCGACGACGTAGCCGAACACGCAGGCGGTCGTGGCGTCCAGGGTCTGGTAGCCGGACATCAGGCCCATGTACCAGACGTTGTCGATGCGGGCCGGGATCATTTCGCCCAGCGGGTTGGCGGCGCCGACGAAGATCAGGATCAGCAGGCCCAGCACCAGCACCGGGGTAAGGAATTTGCCGATCATGTCGATCATTTTGCTTTCACGCACGCAGAACACCCAGGCGGCGATGAAGTACAGGACCGAATAGATCGGCAGCCCGTAGGCGCTCTTGCCTAAAAACGGCTCAATGCCCAGTTCGTAGCTGACGG
>JAISDX010000093.1 GCA_031264465.1 Deltaproteobacteria bacterium
TTTGTAATATTTGGTCGGAGCGAGAGGATTTGAACCTCCGACCTCATGCTCCCAAAGCATGCACGCTACCCCTGCGTTACGCTCCGACACCAGGATGTTTAGGGCAAGGCTCGATAAAAGGCAAGCGCTTAATGCTTGCCGGGTGACAGGGATTGGCCTATTCCCAGACTCCGGCCACAGCCTGCCCGCAACTCGGGCAGCGCCCTTGGGCCTCGCCCAATGCCTTGGTGCGGTAACCGTGGCGCGCCAGGGTCACGGCGCTGCAGGCCGGGCACAGCGTGCTTTCCGAAGCGTGGCCAGGCAGGTTGCCCGCGTAAATATGCCTGAGGCCGTGTTTTTGCCCGCACTCCAGAGCCAGTTCGATGCATTCGACAGGAGTGGCGGGCCGGTCCCGCATCAGGTAAGCCGGGTGAAAGCGGGAGACGTGCCAGGGCACCTCCGGCCCAAGCTCGTTCGCGATAAAGCCGGCCAGGGCGTCCAGTTCCGCCGGCCCGTCGTTCAGGCCGCCGATGATGAGCGTGGTCACTTCCACCCACCAGCCGCTTTTTACTGCCGCCTTGATATTTTCCAGCACCGGAGCCAGTTCGGCCTTGCACCGGGTACGGTAGAACTCCGGCGAAAAAGACTTGAGGTCGAAATTGGCCGCCTGGATCAACCCGTCCAGGGCGCTGAAACACTCGCCGGACATGTAGGCGTTGCTGACCATGATATTGCGCAGCCCCCGCTCCAGAGCCAGGCCGGCCGTATCCTGCATCAGTTCGAAAAACACGGTCGGCTCGTTGTAGGTATAGGCAATGCTGGCCGCGCCGCTCTTGAGCGCCGCTTTCACGATGCCGTGCGCATCGGCCCGGCTGCCGGGCTTAATCAGGGCCGGGTTCTGGCGGCAAGCGCCCGAGAGTTGCGAAATGCCGCTGTTCTGGCAAAATTCGCAATGCAGGTTGCAGCCCAGGCTCCCTACGGAAAAGGCCAGACTGCCGGGCAGGAAATGGAATAACGGCTTTTTTTCCACCGGGTCCAGGTTTACGGCCGCCAGATACCCACCCACAGCCGTATAAAGGGCGCCGGAAAAATTGCCGCGCACGCCGCAGCCGCCAAGCTGGCCGGGCGTGAGGCGGCAATAGCGCCGGCAAAGCCGGCAGCGCACTGTAGCACTCTGATCAGCACCGGCCGGCGGGCATGGTTCCCAGAGCCGGGCCGGGGTGAAACAATCCGGTTTGTCCATAAAAACCCGCCGGGCCGTTATTTGGACGCGCCCGGCCATGCCGGATCGCGCGGGATAAAAGAACCGCCGCCGGTGGGCGGCCGGTCATAGGTCGGGGGATAACCCCCCGGCGGCGGCCCCAGGCTCCGCCGGGGCGGTTTGTTGGAACCGTTCTGCCAGTTGTCGCCCGGGTAAACTTCCGGCGCGACAAAAATGTAATCCGGTCTACTGCCGCTGCTGGAGGACGAAGGGTCGGGCGGCGAAGTATGGAAATTCCGGTCCCCGGTTTGCGGGTCGGTATAAAAAAAGGGCGCGGCCAGGGCCGGAGCGGAAGCCGAAAACAGCAGGCCGCACTGGAGCAGCGCCATAAAAATGACAACAGCCCAGGGAGCGTCCGCCGCTATATTGCCCTTGCGAAATATGTGGAAAAAGCCTATGAATCTCCCCGTCAACATAATATTTACCTCGCCCGGACCCGATACCGGCCAGCTCAACCAATCCTGCCAGGAGCCAGCAGATGTCCGTTTCCTCCAATTCATCCAAAGATCGTGCCAAAGCTTATACCAGTTCCGGCGTAAATATCAATTCCGGGTACGAACTGGTGCAGCGCATCAAGGAGATGGTCAAGACCACCCGCACCCAGGGCGTGGTTTCCGATATCGGCGGCTTCGGCGGCCTATTCAAACCCGACCTGAAAGGCATGGAAGACCCCATTCTGGTGGCCTCCACTGACGGCGTGGGCACCAAGCTCAAGCTGGCCTTCGCTTTTAACCGGCACAACACCGTGGGCATCGATCTTGTGGCCATGAGCGTTAACGATATCATAGTGCAGGGCGCAAAGCCGCTATTTTTTCTCGATTACTTCGCCTGCGGCCAGCTTGCGGTGGACGTGGCGGCCCAAGTGGTTTCCGGCGTGGCCGAAGGCTGCCGCCAAGCCGGCTGCGCCCTCCTGGGCGGCGAAACCGCCGAAATGCCCGGCATGTACGCCGACGGCGAGTACGACCTGGCCGGCTTTTGCGTTGGCCTGGCCGACAACGCCAACCTGGTGGACGGCTCGTCCATCGGCGTGGGCGACGCCATCATCGGGCTGGCCTCTTCCGGTCTGCACTCCAACGGCTACTCGCTGGCCCGCAAGCTTCTGGACAAATCCGGCCTGCGGGGCGACGCCCCCTTCCCCGGGCTGCCCGGCGAAAGCGTGGCCGACGTGCTCCTGAAGCCCACCACCATCTATGCGGAAATCATCCGCAACCTGATGCGCGACTTTCCCATCAAAGGCATGGCCAACATCACCGGCGGCGGTTTTTACGAAAACATCCCCCGCGCCCTCTCTTCGCAGGTTGCGGCCGAAATCGACTTCAGCACCTGGCCCAAGAGTCCGCTCTTTGCCTGGCTTAAAGCCAGGGGCGAGCTGGAATGGACCGAAATGCTGCAAATTTTCAACTGCGGTATCGGCTACGTGCTCATCGTGGGACATCAGGAAGCCGAGGAAGTTATCGCACGCCTCACGGCCCTGCAGTGCCCAGCCTGGCAGATCGGCTCCATCCGTAAACGGACGGACGGCGAAGAAGAGCAGGTTTCCATAAAATTTTGACAAAAAACAGGGCGCAAAAACCGCTTTTTTAGAGAAACAGCGCCTAGCCCCAAAAAGTTCTGGCTCTGACCAACTCCTGATTGCCCGAAGCCCGGCACAGGCCGTGCAGAAAAGCGCCCGGCTCTTCCGGGTCTTCCGCGCCCCGGGCCAGGATGGTGTCGCCGTACAACCCCTCGGCCCGGTAGATGATCTGGATACTCTTCAGTTGGCCGGCTCCGGCAAAACCTTCTGGCACGGATTCGATCAGCCACTCGGTGAAGCGGGCGTTGTTGACGTGGTTGTTGCGGTCGATGTCGGCCCGGCGCACCACGAAAGAGGCCAGGGTGGGAGCGCCCTCCTGCCCGGCCAGCTTGAGCTTTTCCGCCGGCATGACCAGCTCCGGGTTTTCCGGCTGCATTTTGCCGATGAACTCCGGCACTCTCTCCACCCGCCGGCTTTCCAAATTGATCACCACCCAGTCGGTAACGGCCCGGGCAAATACCCGGCCGCGCCAGGCCATAAGAAAATCGCGCCTGAACTGGAGCTTGTCCACGGCCACCGGCCAGGTTTTAACCTGCACCTGGCTGGCGGCCTCGTCGGCCAGGTCGTAGCCGTCCAGGCAGGGCAATTCCTCAAAAGCCATGCGGGTGCGGGCCAGCACCCAGGCCAGCCCCTGCCGGGCCAACTCCTCCACGGAAAGCCCCAACTCGGCCGCGTGCAAAGCCGCCGCCTCTTCCATGTAACCGCAGAGGTTCTGCAGCGGCACCCGTTGATCCGGCCCGACTTCGTAACCGCGCACCTTGAAATTTTCCGTTCTGCTCCAGTTCATTTTCCGTCTCCATGGGTAAGGATCATTTTGGCCTGATCCGGCGTCAGGCGCAAACTGAACCATTGCCTGCAAGCGCCGTGGCTTGCTCATGGCACTCAAGTTGTATAAACTGTATGGATACTATAAACGCGCGTGTTTGATAAGGGGTTACTATGGCCGCACTCAACAGGTTTTCCCGTTCATTTTCCGTCTGGGCGGCGCCATTCTGCCTGTTCTGCCTGCTTTGCTGCCCGCTGCTCGGGCCGGGCCGGGCCGGGGCGGCCGAAACGCTCCCCTCCGAAGTGCCCGGCCTGTCGCTGGATGACTTGCGCTTCATGTACAACGAGATGTTTTCCATCGGCTCGCGCGGCTCGGCCGGGGCCGTTTACCGCCCGACGTTCGTGCGCGTTTCCGACGCCGACCTTTCCATGGACAACCGCGAGCCCGTGTTCATCGTGCATTACCCCGGCGGCCTTACCCGCATTTACCCCCAGTCCATCCTGGTCTGGCACGAAATAGTCAACGACGTGGTGCCCGACCCCAACCCCGGCCAGTCCGATCCGAGCGGCTACGGCCGCTACGGCGGCGGGCGGGCTGAAACCTCCGGCAACTCCTACACTATCAGCTACAGCCCGCTGAGCGGATCGGTGGTGGCCTTTCGCAGCAAGGCCGGGCGCTACCCCACGGTGTTCGGGAGCGAGGGCAAGCTCATCAACGGCAACAGTGTGCTTTTCGACCAGGCTTCGGGCAGCCTGTGGTCGCAGCTCCTGGCCGTGTGCATCGAAGGGCCGCTGGTGGGCAGGCGCCTTGAGCGCTACCCGGTTTACTGGGCGCGCTGGGGCGGCACCAAGGAACGCTACCCCCAGGCCGAAGTGCTCTCCCGCGCCACCGGCTACAAACGTACTTACGGGCGCGACCCCTACGGCTCGTACTATACCCCCGGCAACTACTACGACGACACCCGCGTCTATTTTCCGCTTTCCCGACGCAGCGACCGGCTGCCGCCCAAGGAGCGCATCCTGGGGCTGGAAATGGAAAGCATCTACGGGGCCATCAGCGTGGCCGCGGTGCGGGACTCCAGGGCGCTCAACCAGACCCTGGGCATATTCAAGCTGGTGGCCTTGTACGATGAAGAGATGGATCGGGTGCGGGTTTTTGAAAGCAAGCTGAGTAACGGCACCATCCTGAATTTCCAATTCTTTGAGAACAAATTCATGGATACGAACACCAGGAGCGAGTGGAACTCGGACGGCGAATGCGTTTACGGCCGCATGCGCGGCACCGCGCTCAAGCCGGTGCTGGCCATTGATTCCATGTGGTTCGCCTGGTTCGCCTTCCACCCCGACACCCAAATTCTGGGCGCGGAAGCGCCGCCGCCGCGCCGGGGCCCGGATATTCCTTACTAGGGAACCGCCGATTATCTTCAAATCCTTGCCGGCGGCTGCGCCGGATCAGTTATGATACTGCCGGGTCAGGCCGAACTTCTTCAGCTTGTACTGCAAGGTGCGGCGGCTGACGCCCAGAGCTTCGGCCGTGCGCTCGCGGTGCCCGCCGTATTGGCTGAGGGCTTGCAGCAGCGCATCGTACTCGGCTTTTTCCAGAGGGTTGGCGAATTCCGGCG
>JAISDX010000154.1 GCA_031264465.1 Deltaproteobacteria bacterium
CGGAACGGCGGCCATCGCCGACAGCACAAAGGTCGAAGTGATCGTCGAAGGCGAGTCTCCCCTACAAGCGGGCGACAGCGTGACCCTCATACAGGCGCAAACGCTCAGCGGCTCCCGCGCCGCCACCACCTCGGGCTGGAAGGGAATGCAGAGCATAAGCCTGGAATATCAATTTGATATTACCGCCGATCTTCCCAATAACCGGCTTCTGGCCACGCTGTCCGGCGGGCCGGTGGTGAACCCCCAGCTCAAGGCCATAGCCGAAGGCATCCTGGCCGGCCCGGCCTTGCTCAACCAGAGCGCCGACCTGCTTGCTTCCGCGCGGCTGCGGCAGCTTACCGGCTACGGCATCTTCGGCATCCTGTCGGGCGGCCGGCTGCGCTACGACACGGGCTCGCATCTGGATATGCGCAGCCTGTCCCTGCTGACCGGCGTTTCCGCCGGGGCCGATCTGGCGCCCGGACGCCTGACGCTCGGCGCCTTTTTCGAGTACGGCACCGGCTTGTACGATACCTACAATTCTTTCAGCAATACCACCTCAGTGCATAGCGACGGGAACGTCCAGCATACCGGCGGCGGCGTTCTGGGCCGTATGGATTTCAGCGGCGCGGCCAGGCCGCGGCCCACCTGCTGGCGCAACTGCGGGCGCGGGGCTTCAGGCCGGATTTGATCTGCGTGCATCCGTACTGGGGCGAGGCCCTGTTCATCCAGCTGATCTGGCCGGAAGTCCCCATCCTGGCCTACGCGGAATGGTACGCCGACCTCAACGGCGGAATATGGGATTTCGATCCGGAATTACCGGCCCCGATGGACCGGCGCTGCCTAGCCCAGGCGGGCAACGCCGCGACGGCCATCAGCTACGCCGAGGCGACCAGCTTGCAGACGCCCACGCGTTTTCAGTGGGAAAGCCTGCCGCCGGCCTTCCGGGAACGCGCGGACATTCTCTACGACGGCATCCGCACGGAAGAATTCCGTCCAGACCCGGCGGCGGTTCTCACCCTGGAGCCGGACGGCAAGCGTTTTTCCGGGGAAAACCCGCCCCCGCCAAACTGGTTCCCGCGCCGGCGCGAAGCCCTGACCCTCACGCGGGCGGATACGGTCGTCACTTTCATCAACCGCGTGCTGGAACCGTAGCGCGGCTGGCACAGCTTTGCCAGCGCCGTTCCCCTCATTCAGAAAGCCTGCCCGGAGACGCATATTGTCGTAACGGGCCGCGCGGCCGGGACGGGCGCTTACGGCCCGCCGCCGGCCTCCGGCAACTGGCGCGACATTTACCTCAACGAAATCCGCTCCGGCCTGGATCCCGCCCGGCTGCACTTCACCGGAACGGTTCTCCTGGAAACCGTCCACAAGATCTTGACGGTTTCGCGGGCGCACGTCTATCTCACCTATCCCTTCGTGCTCTCCTATTCCCCGCTGGAGGCCATGAGTTGCGCCGCGCCGCTGGTGCTGTCCGACACGGCCCCGGCGCGGGAAATCGCGGAAGCGGGCAAGCACGCCCTGTTTGTGGATTTTCATTCGCCGGCGGACATCGCGGCGGCGGTGATCCGCCTGCTGCGCGACCCGGAGCAGGCCGGGCGCCTGGGCTGGGCCGCGCGGGAACACGTCATTGGGCGCTACGATCTGGAAAGGGTCTGACTCCCGCAATGGAAGCGCGTCATCGAAGCGCTGGCGGCGGGGATTCATGAATTCGTCAGGCGAGGTCGTTAACCTGATTCCCAAGGATTAACAAGCGGCACGCTTGTTTGGAAATCCGCCACATTCCGCGTAACGAGCGTCATTTTGTGAACAAGGGCGGTTGCCGCAATCAAGCTATCCCTGAAAGAACCCGGATTCGGCACATGGAGGACAGCGCTACGCCGCGCCACGGCGGTATCAACCGGTAGAATACGTCCGGCGAAGGCAGGAAGCACACGATCTTCAAACCAAGTACGAAAAACAGCGCCTTGCGAGGGATCGCGGCGCTCGGACAGCAACACGCCGATTTCAAGCTCTTGCACGGTGATCGCCGACAAATACAGATCCGCCGTTTCCACGCCATCAGCCCACCGCGCCACGTTTTTATCAGCCCGGCCAAGGCGAATCTTCCGCAACTCGGAAACGACATTGGTATCAAGGACAAACATCATGACAAGTCCGCCGATCTTGCAAGCTCACGCGAAAGCGGCGGAATCTCAAAATCAGCATCAGCGCCGCCCGGCATTGCCAACAGATCGGCAATTTTCTCCTGACTTCCCGTCAAACGTTGATAGTGTTCCATGCTCATGAGCACGTGAGCCGGACGGCCCCGGTCGGTGATGAACACCGGACCCTTGTTTGCCGCCCGCCGTGCTTCACTTGAGCACTGGTTAAAATCACGCCCTGAAAACGTGGTAGTATCCATACTTAAATACCTTGGTTTTTTGTGATTTATTGTAGTATCAAATACTACAATAGTCGTACAATGTCAACCCCCCGCTTAAAAAGTCAATCCCGGCAAGCTCGCCAATTCGTCACGCAACTCCTCCATGTTCCCCTCTTCGGCCCAGCCGCCGCCCAGGGCCTTGAACAGCGTTACCACGCTGTTCAGGCGTTCCAGCCGCGTTTGCACCAAGCTGTTGCCGGCGGCCAGCATGCCGTCCTGCGCGTCCAGCACGGAAATGAACTCTTCGGCCCCGCTTGCGTAGCGCACCCGGGCAATGCGATAGGCCTCGGCGGCCTGGACGGCCGCTTCGTCGCGGTGCCCTTCCTGCGCCTGCAGGAGCCGCCCCGCCTCCAGAGCGGTGGAAACTTCCCAAAAAGCGCTCAGGGCGGCCTGCCGGTAGCGCTCCACCAATTCCTGGCGGGCGGCCAGGGCTTCGTCATACTGGGCCACGAGCCGGCCGTTGTTGAAAATTGGCTGCACCAGCGACGCGGCCAGGGAATACAACGCGCTGGCCGGGTTGATCCAGTCGCTCAGCGAGTCGCTGGCATAACCGGCCGAGGCGGTCAGGGATATGCCCGGCAAAAAGGCGGCCCGGGCCACGCCGATATTGGCGTTGGCGGCCTTGAGCCTGGCTTCGGCCTCGGCCACGTCCGGGCGGCGGGTCAGCAGTTCGGCCGGGAGCCCCGCGCTCACGCCGGGCGGCAGTATGTCCATGAGCCGCTCGCTCTCCAGCCTGGCGGCCAGGTCTTCCGGCAGTTCGGCAATCCCCAGGAGCAGGCAGAGATTGTTCCGGCTCCCGTTGATGGCAATCAGGTAATTGATGCGGTCGGACTCCATGTTCTGCACCGAACGGCGCTGGCTGGCCACGTCCAGGGGCGCCGCCGCGCCAAGCCGTTCTCGCTTTTCCTGGTAGTCCAGCACCTGGCGGGCGTTATCCAGCATGGAGTCGTACACAGCCAGGTTTTCCCGCGCGGCCAGAAGGGAAAAATAGGTAAGAGCCACTTCCGACTCCAGCGAAAGTCCGGCCCCGCGCCAGGAGAACATCCCGGCTTCGGCCTGGAATTCCTTGTTCAGGGCGCTGTCCGAGTTTTTCCCCCACAAATCCAGCTCGTAGCTGGCCTGGGCCGTGCCGCTGACCGAATCCGTCACGTTATAGCCGCCGTTGCCGGCGCTGCCCTTGCGGCTGCCCGAGCCCCCCAGGCTAATTTCCGGCAGCAGGTTGGCCCGCCCCGCCCTGGCCTGGCTGAAAACCTGGGCCAGAGCCCAGCGGTCGCCCAGAAAGCCGCGGTTGTTTTGCAAGGCCAGGGCCTGCAGGTCGGTGAGCAGGCTGGAATTGAAGTTCTTCCACCAATCGCGGTTTTCCGGGGCGTAAGTTTCCAGATCGCTCCTTTGGGCGTTCCGCGCGGCCGCGTAACCTTGCGGGAGCCCGGCGCCCGGGCGCTGATATTCCGGGGCCAGGCTGCATCCCCCCAGCCAAAATACGGCGGCAAGCAACAGGGCGAGTCTTCCGGAAAAATTATATCGAACAGCGTTCATGCCGGTATCCTTCGTGCTGGGTAACTGCTCAGTTCTTTTTGATTCTTGCGGCGCGCTCGCCTTGAGGCCGCCGCGCAAGTTGGCCCGATTGGCCCGGTTGGAATGACCGGGCCGGTCTTTCCGGGCGCTGCAGCGCCGGGGAATCCTTGCCGGAGGTCCGCTCCACCCGGGGCGCGGCCTCGGAGCGGGCAGGCCTTTCCCCGCCCGCCGGCCGCTCGGGTCGAACCTGCCGATCCGGCCGATGCGCCGGCTCCGGCCCGCGCCCCGGTTCACGCCCGGGCTTGCCGGCCAGTTTCTGGCCGGGGTGTTCCTGGCCGGCAAGCTCTTTATGGGGCCGATCCTTGCCCGGACGCTCTCCGTCAGGCCGCCGCGCCTGCTCCGGCCGGCCCGGCCGCTGATGCGGTTTTTTGTCCTTGCTGTCATGTACGCGCGCCGCATCACGGTACACATAGACCCGGGGGCGGTCGTCAGAATAGTAGGCGCCCCCGCTTCGGGCGCCGAAAAACCAGCCGTCTTCCCGGAGGGCGCAGCCGCCCGTGAGCATCAGCAAAGGCAGCACCGCAGCCAAAGCCAAAACCCGTGTCCGGTAATCTTTTACAAACTTGCGCATGGTAAACCTCCCTTTCCGCTTGCCCGCCGCCTCATTCCGAGGCCAGCGCCAGCACCGGATCCAGCCGGGCGGCCTTACGGGCCGGAGTAAAGCCGAAAATCATTCCCGTTGCCAAAGAACACCCCAGAGCCAGCAGGACCGGCGGCAGGGTGTAAAGCACCGGCGCCCCCTGGAGCTGGGCCGCGAAGGTCACGAGCAGCCCCAGGGCCACCCCGCTCAGCCCGCCGATAATACAAACCAGCAGCGCCTCGGTGATGAACTGCACCAGAATGTCACGCTGGCGCGCTCCGCAGGCCATGCGGATGCCTATTTCCCGCGTGCGTTCCACCACCGAAACCAGCATGATGTTCATAACCCCGATGCCCCCGACCAAAAGCGAAATGGCCGCCACCGAGCCCAGGAGCGTGGTCAGGGTATCCTGGCTGGCGCTGGCCGCTTCCATGATTGACGAGGTGTTGAAAATACGGAACTCGGCGTTGGGGTGCCTGGCCTCCATGGCCTGCTGGATGCGCTCCTGCAACGCCAGCATGTCCTGGCCGGCCTGACCGCGCACGATGACGTTGCCCAGGTAGTTGCGCCCCTGCAGCCGCAAGCGGGCCGTGCCCAGAGGCAGGAGCAGCACGTCGTCCTGGTCGCTGCCGAAAGCGCTGGCGCCCTTTTTCTCCATCACGCCCAGCACCAGGAAGGGCATGTTGCGGATAAGCACGTAAGCCCCCACCGGGTCGTACCCGGGCGGAAAGATGTTGTCCGCCACAGTCTGGCCCAGCACCACCACGGCGCCGGAAGTGGCTGCGTCGTGCTCGTTGAAGAATTCGCCGCTATTGACCTGCCAGTTGGCCACCATGGGCTTGGCCACGCCGGTGGCGGTAAAGCTTGTCAAATAATCCGATTCCTGAAAGCGCACGGAAACCGAGCCATTGTTCTCGCCTACCGCGCCCATGACGCCTGGCAGTTCCTGCAAAACTTCTATGTCCTCTTCTGTAATCTGGGTGGAGCCGGCCGTGGAGCGCGAACTGCCCGGGTTGGGGCGGATCATGATCAGATCGCTCCCCATGGATTCGATGCTGGCCAGCACTTTGGCTTTGGCCCCGTTGCCCAGGGCCAGCATGGCCACCACCGAGGCGACGCCCACGATAATGCCCAGGAGCGTCAGCATGGTGCGCAGGCGGTTGTCCTTGAGCGAGCGCAGGGCCGTGCCCAGGGACGGGGCCAGGGAGCCGGCCAGGCTCTGCCCCTGCCTGAGCAGGCGGAGCTGGAAAGCTTGCGGCGCGGCGCGGCTCCCGGCCAGATCCGCCGGGGTTGCCGGGTTGGCGGCACCCGCCGCTCCTTCCGTTCCATCCGCTTCATCCACCCGGGCCGGGCCGGTGTTGGCCCCGTCGCTCAGCACTTCTCCGTCGCTCAGGGCGATTGTGCGGCGGGCCCGGGCGGCCACGCTGGCGTCGTGCGTAATCAAAATCACGGTGTGACCGGCCCCGTGCAACTCTTCCAAAAGATTCAGCACTTCGTTGCCGCTGCCGGAATCGAGCGCGCCGGTGGGCTCGTCGGCCAGGATGATTTCGCCGCCGTTCATCAGAGCCCGGGCAATGGAAACACGCTGCTGCTGCCCGCCGGAAAGCTGGCTGGGCAGGTAGTTCAGACGCTCGGCCAGACCCAGGCGCCCGAGCAGTTCACCGGCGCGCCGCTGCCGCTCTTCCAGCGGCATGCCGTCATACAGGGCCGGCATTTCCACGTTTTCGCGCGCGCCCAGGCCGCTCAGCAGGTTGTAACGCTGGAAGACAAAGCCGAATACTTCGCGCCTGAACCGCGAAAGCTCGTCCGCGTCCAGTCCGGCCACGTCGCGCCCCTTGACCCGGTAAGTGCCGGCGCTCGGGCGGTCCAGGCAGCCCAGAATATTCATGAGCGTGGTCTTGCCGGAGCCGGATTGGCCGATAATGGCCACGAACTCGCCGGAATTGATGCGCAGCGAAATGCCCTTGAGCACCTGGATTTCTTCCCCGCCCTGCGCAAAGACGCGGCGCACCCCCGCAAGTTCAATCAGCGGCGGCTGTTCGAGCGGCGGTTGCCCTGGTTGCAAGTTCGGCCCGTTCATATCCGCGGCCCCATGTTGAAACGCCGGCCGCTCCCGCTGGCGGTGCCCACGGGCGCGTCGGGCCGGGTGATTATGGTTTCGCCTTCGGACAGGCCGCTCTTGACCTCCACGGCCAAGCGGGTGCGCACGCCCAGGTCGACCACGCGCATTTCCTGGCGGCCGTTTTTACCCAATACGCCCACGGTAATTTGCGAGGCGCGCTTCTGCTCGCTGGTCAGCGAGTTCAGGGGCAGGGCCAGCACGCCGTCCGCCTTGGCCAGCACGAAAAACACCTGGGTGTTCATGGCCGGCAGAAACACGCCGTCCGGGTTGGCCACGTTGAAGACCACGTCATAAAGAATAACGTCGTTTTCCTCGGTATAGGAAGGGTGTATCTTGTCCAGCTTGGCGTAATAGCGGGTGGAGGTGTCGCCCACGGTGGTAAAGTAGACGTCCATGCCGGGCCTGAGCTTGTTGATGTCCGCTTCCGAAACCGAGGCCCATACGGTCATGACGGTCAAATCGGCCATACGCATCAGGGTGGGCGCGGTCTGGCTGCTGTTCAGGGTTTGCCCCTCCTTGACGTCCAGCGAAACCACGGTGCCGGAAATGGGCGCGTAAATACGGGTATAAGAAAGGTTGAGATTGTCGCTGTCCAGGTTGGCCTTGGCCTGGAGAATCTGGGCTTCTATGGCCGCTACCTGGGCCTTGGCCACCTTGAATTCGGTTTCGCTGGTCTGGGCGGAAAGTTCGCTGGCCGCGTTCTGGCGGCGCAGGGCGCTGTCGCGCTTGTAGTTGCGCTCGGCCTGTACCAGTTGGGCCTGGCGCTCGGCCAGATTGGCCTCCAGGTTGGCCAGAGTGGCCTTGTCGGCCTCCACCTTGGCCAGGTGGGTGCGCGGGTCTATTTCCGCCAGAAGCTCGCCCTTTTCCACCAGCGCGCCCAGCTCCACGTGCAAAGTCAGGAGCTGGCCGGAGGTTTGCGCGCCCACGTCAACGTAGGTGGCCGGCTCAAGCTTGCCCAGGGCCGTTACGGCCTCTTCCAGGTTCATGCGCTGCACCGTGGCTTCGTACTGCCCGGCCGGCGCCTTGCCGTTACTCCGGAGGCCGCCGGGAATATCCGTGCCGGCCAACAGGAAAATAACGCCCAGCCCTCCGGCCAGCGCCACTATTTTGATTATCCGCTTTCTCTTCATGATGTACCCTTGCCGTTTATTCGTCGCTTGCAGTGCGGGTTTCACATTTGTGTCGATGTCTATATAGACGTAAACAGCCGGCAAGGCATGAATGAGGTATGAAATTATTGTTAAAAAGTATAAAATTTGCCGGCCCCGCCTGTTCAGGAAACGGCAATATGCTATTAGCATAAACTGGAGCGGTTTGTTAGAGCCGTTTACGCTTCCAATGATTGCTCAACGGCCGGCAAAGCCGCGCAAGCCGGAGAATGGATATGAACGAGCTGAAAAACAATACGGGCCAGCATGAAACCGGGCGCACCAAAGTGCTGATCGTTGACGACGACCAGCGCCTGCAGGACGTGGTACGCGAGTTTCTGGAAAACTATAATTACGAAATCCACAGCCTGGGCAGCGGCAGCGTCCTGGCGCAGGCCCTGGAGGAAATCGGGCCGGATATTCTGCTTCTGGACGTGATGCTGCCCGGCGAAGACGGCTTTACCCTGCTGCGCGAACTGCGCGCCCATTCAAGGCTGCCGGTGATCATGCTCACGGCCTGCGGCGGCGACATCGACCGCATCACCGGCCTGGAAATCGGGGCCGACGACTACCTGCCCAAGCCCTTCAACCCCCGGGAACTCCTGGCCCGCATCAAGGCCGTGCTGCGCCGGGCGCCGCCGGTTTCGGCCGGTCAACCGGAGCAGGCCGAGGGGGCGGAAACCGCGAAAAACGAACTGGCCGGGCCGGACGGGCTCATACAGGCCGGGAGCTTCGTTCTGGATACCCGACGCCAGCTCCTGAAACGCGGCGGCGAGGCCCTGGAGCTTTCCACCACCGAATACCGCATCCTGCTGGCCTTCATGGGCCGCCCGGGCGAGGTGCTCGCGCGCGAGCGGGTGTTAGCCCTGGCTTTCGGCGAGGAACATTACGTCTCCGACCGCAACATCGACGTCTACATCAGCCGCCTGCGCGCCATTTTGCGCCGCATGGGCGAAACCGACACCCGCATCCGCACGGTCTGGGGCTCCGGCTACTCCTGGGTACCGGAGGGCGCCGCAACGGGAACAAGCTCATGAAGCAACTCTGGCAACGCATTTTCGCTTACTTCCTGGCCCTGATCCTGGTGTTCCAGCTCGTCATCTTCGCCCTGCACAAGTACTCGGAAGACAACGAGGGCAAACTGCGCTTCGTGGCCGAGACCGTGGGCTCGCTGGCCAGCGCCATGGACGGTCAGAGTCTGGCCACGGCTCGGGCCATTATCGCCCCCTTCAACCGCAACCGCGAACGGGTCTGGCTGGAGGACGAAGACGGGCGGGTGCTGGCCGGCGAACGCCTGAGCGAGTTTTTCCGGGCCGGGGACGCCCGGCCGGACGAGGCCAACCTGATCCGCCAGCAGGGAGATCTGCTCATCTGGGAAAGCCCGCTGGACGGCGAACGCAATCTGGCTTCGCGCCCGCTCAAGCTGAGCGACGTGCGCGGCGGGCGCCTGTACATGCACTTTCGCCCGCCCGGAAACCGGCCGGACGAGTTTAACCTGTTCCTGCAAGGACTCCTGGTCATGGGTCTTACCGGCATTGTGCTGGTGTTCTGGATGGCCCGGCGCGTCTCCCGCCCCTTGCGCCGCCTGCGCGGCGAAGTGCTGGAAATTGCCGGCGGCAGCCTGGAAAAACGGGTCACCGAACAGGGCGAGGGCGAAATTGCCGACGTGGCCACGGCCGTCAACCAGATGGCCGACAGCCTGTCCAGGCATATCCGGGGCATGCGCGA
This sequence comes from Deltaproteobacteria bacterium, assembly GCA_031264465.1. Taxonomy (GTDB): domain Bacteria; phylum Desulfobacterota; class Desulfovibrionia; order Desulfovibrionales; family Desulfovibrionaceae; genus WRHT01. The sequence continues at coordinate 9,558 of JAISDX010000154.1, forward strand.
GTTGGTGGCGAACATCTCGCACGAATTGCGTTCGCCCCTGGCCCGGATGCAGGTCGCGCTGGCCCTGCTGGAGGAAAATCTGCCCGGCGGCAGCCGTAGCGACCCGGCTCGGGCCAAGGCCAAGCTGGCGCTCCTGCACGAAGAGCTCGAGCACATGGAAAAGCTCATCGGCACCACTTTGCTTTCCAGCAAACTGGATTTACAGGAAAAAAATATCCTCAAGGACAAAGTGGCGCTTTCCGAACTCTGCACTGAAATGTGCCGGCGGGAAAAACCCTTGTTTAACGGGCAACATATTGCCTTTACCGAGGAAATCGAACCGGACATCACCCTGGACGGCGACGAAACGCTGCTCTGCAACCTGGTTGCCAACCTGCTGGACAACGCGGCCAAGTACGCCGCCGCGCTGGCCGGCCAACCGGCCGCGGCGCGCCTGCGCCTGAGTCTGGCAGCGGGAGAGGCGGTGCTGGAAGTGGAAAATTCGCACCCCCGCCTGGAGGAAAGCAAGCTGGAGCAGATTTTTGAACCGTTCAACCGGGCCGGCATCGCCACCGGCAACGGCGTGGGGCTGGGGCTGTACCTGGTGCGCCAGGTCACGCTGCTGCACGGCGGGAGCGTTTGCGCCCTCAATACGCCGGCCGGCATCGCCTTTCGGATTGCATTACCGCTGTGACGCCGCCCGGCCCCGAAAAATAAAACAGTTACCCGGCGAGGGTTTTCTGATTAAAGTGCCGGAACAGGCCGGCCGCCGGTGCGGTCTGGCGCTGGCGCCATTTGCGCCGACTACCAAGGAGGTTGCCGTGAAAATAGTAATACTGGACGGCTACGCGGAAAATCCGGGCGACCTGAGTTGGGACGCCCTCGCGGAACTTGCGGGGTCGGGCGCGCTTACGGTGCATGACCGTACCCCGGCCGGACAGGTGGCCGGGCGCATCGGCCCGGCCGAAATCGTACTCACCAACAAGACGCCCATCAGCCGCGCCGACATGGAGGCCTGCCCCAACCTCCGCTACATCGGCATGCTGGCCACCGGCTACAACGTGGTGGACGACGCGGCCGCGGCCGAGCGCGGCATCCCGCTCTGCAACATTCCCACCTACGGCACCGCTTCGGTCTCGCAGCACACCATCGCCCTGCTTCTGGAAGTCTGCCACCGGGCCGGGCACCACAGCCGGGCCGTGCACGAGGGGCGCTGGGCCGGCGCGCCGGACTGGTGCTTTTGGGATTACCCGCAAATCGAGCTCAGCGGCAAAACCATGGGCGTGTTCGGCTTCGGGCGCATCGGGCAGGCCACCGGCCGCATCGCCAAAGCCCTGGGCATGGAAGTTATCGCCCACAACCGCAGCCGGCACGGGACGGATAGCGCAAGCTACGTGGAACTGGACGAATTCTGGCCCCGGGCGGACGTCATCGCCCTGCACAGCCCGCTGTTCCCGGAATTGGAAGGGCTCATCAACAAAGACACCATCTCCCGCATGAAAGACGGCGTGATCATCGTGAACACGGCGCGCGGCCAGCTCATCAACGAAGCCGACCTGGCCGGGGCTCTGAACTCCGGCAAGGTTTACGGGGCCGGGCTGGATGTGGTCTCGGTGGAGCCAATCCGGCCGGACAACCCTCTCCTCGGGGCGAAAAACTGCATCATCACCCCGCATATCGCTTGGTCGTCGCTGGAAAGCCGCAAACGCCTCATGGACACGGCGGTGGAGAATCTGCGCGCCTTCCTGGACGGGAAGCCGAACAACGTAGTCAACATGTGAATTGGAGAGTATTAACAAAAGAATGTTAAAATATCTTCTCTGACCCCGTTGACATGAAAACGCGCGAATAAGGACATCGCCAAGTCTACCATGTGCAAAGACTTTGAAACCACAATGGATTTGCGTTTGAATCGGGCGAACCAATGTCGTTGACGACAGTGATTTCGTTCAATGCGAACGGTTCCACCTTTACCTGTGATCAATTGATCTTCAGGAATCTCCAGCGGATATACCTTCCAATCGTCCGAAAAATAATATCAGATACACCATGATCTGGAGAAAACATACCACAAAATCATTCTATTATTAATTCATCCAAAAAAGGACTTGGAGTAACTATCCAAGTCCTTTTGAGATTCTGGCGCGCCTGGAGGGATTCGAACCCCCGGCCGACTGCTTAGAAGGCAGTTGCTCTATCCGACTGAGCTACAGGCGCTTGTTGCGCGAACTCTTTACCTCAAAAGCCGCCATTAGGCAATATTTGCCAAAACCGACCCAACGCCCGCCCAATCCGCCATCAGGCCACGGCCCGCTTTCGGAATGAGGATATATCAATTAAATCTTTATTCTCGGACTATTATGGAAATTGCAATTCCCGGCTTGTTCCATTTTAGCTCAAAGTACAATTTACAAAACCCCTGTACTGCGACATTTGAAAAAAAGCTTTACAAAAATTATTTTTGATATAATCCTGCCTATAGTGAAACAAGGCCCAAGGCGCTATTTTGTATTTCTCAATGCTACATGGATAATTCCCATTTACCACCTCCTTTACCACGCGCCTAATAAATTTGCGAACATTAACCGAAGAACAAACCAATCCAATTGGAGACAACATGGACAACCATTTGAAAGAAGCGCTGGAAATTGTTAAAGCTCAAGCCAGCGTCCGCACCATGACCGAAGACGAAATTACTTCTATGCTGCAAAAGCTGGCCCGGGACATTCGCAACATCAGCGACTCCATCCCGGCCGAAGACGCGGAAGAAGTGTGCGAAATTTCCGCCGCCAAAGCCATTAAAGAAAAATCCATCACCTGCCTGGAATGCGGTCGCACCTTTAAACTGCTCAGCGGCATCCACCTTAAAAAGGCCCACGATCTTACCCCGGTCCAGTACCGCGAAAAGTA
>JAISDX010000032.1 GCA_031264465.1 Deltaproteobacteria bacterium
TCCCGGCCCGATTGTCTTTGGTCGCCTCTGACGCTGTGAGGGTGTCCTGTAATGGGGGGATTCCCGGCTTGACCCTCTATGATGCCTCTTGCCTCCCGGTCAGGCCGCTCTTGCGAGCCCGCCTGTCCGCTTATCCGCTACCTTAACCCTGGATGAGCTGCAGGGCCATCTGCGGGATGGAGTTGGCCTGCGAGAGCATGGCTACGGCGGCCTGGCTCAGCACCTGGTTGCGCACGAATTCCGTCATTTCTGTGGCCACGTCCACGTCGGAGATGCGGGATTCGGCGGCCTGCATGTTTTCGGCCTGAATCTGCAGGTTGCTGATGGTGTTTTCCAGGCGGTTCTGCATGGCGCCAAGGTGCGCGCGGATTTTGTCCTTGGAGACAATGGCGCGGTTAATGCCTTCCAGCGCTCTCTGCGCGGCGGCCTGGGTGGACACGGTGTAGGCGGCCGCATCGAGGGCCGCGCCGTGGCCGATACCCATGGCGGAAGCGGTGGCGTTGCCGATGGTGACGTAGTAGTAGTCCTCGGAGCAGTCGTTACCGGAACCGAAGTGGATTTTCAGTTTGCCGGTGGAAACGAGACCGGAGCCGTTGTGGACGCTGCTGGAGAGGTTGCCGTTCAGCAGGTAAGTTCCGTTAAAGTCCGTGGCCAGCGCGATACGGGTAATTTCCGAAGCCATGGCCTGATATTCGGATTCGATCATGAGGCGCTGGTCGGAGTTGTAAGTGCCGGTGGCGGCCTGTTCGGCCAGTTCTTTCAGGCGGATGAGCTTTTCGTCGATGATCTGCAGAGCGCCGTCAGCGGTCTGGATCAGAGAAATAGCGTCGTTGGCGTTACGCACGCCCTGGTTCAGGCTGGCGATATCCGCGCGCATAAGTTCGCGGATGGCCAGGCCGGCGGCGTCGTCGGCCGCAGTGCCGATGCGCAGGCCCGAAGAGAGCCGGCGGGTTGAGGTTTCAAGCCTGGAATAGTGTCCGTTCAAGTTTCTGGTGGCGTTCATTGCCATCATGTTGTGGTTAATGACCAAAGACATGGTTTTCCTCCTTGAGGTTGTTGTTGCCAACTTTCAAGCAATGTCGGTGCCAAACTGTAAAAATATAATTAATTAGCATAATTATACTAATATTATTTGCCGAAAATGTCGAAGCGGAAAAGGCGGGGCAAAATTTTCCCGCCGGGAAACGACGGCTTTGTGACGGGAAATTTTTGCAGGCGGTGTTGGAAAAACCTTGGCAATGTTGGCTTTACCGGCATAGCCGAGTGGTCGGCAAAATTCCGGCAATGGTGTTTTTTGGGGTGTCTGAATTCAATTATCAGACGGCGCGGGGCATTTTGCGAACCGCGGCATGGCGCTGGATAAACCTGAAAAGAGGACGCGCCGCCAAGCGCGTCCCCTTCAGCCTTAGCCGCCAATATGGCTTGTTTAGTATTAACGCTTCATGTTGATTACTGTTTCCAGCATGGTATCCACGGTGGTGACGGATTTGGAGTTGGCCTGGAAGCCGCGCTGGGTGGTGATCATCTGGACGAATTCCCTGGCCAGGTCCACGTTCGACTGCTCAATGGAGTTGGAGTGGACGGTGCCGAAGCTGCCGGTGTTGGCCGCGCCCTGGGTCGGGTCGCCGGATTCGCGGGTTTGGGTGAACAGGTTCCCGCCTTCGCGCCGCAGGTTGGTCAGGCTGTTGAAGTCGTACAGGGTGATCTGGAACAGTTCCAGGGTTACGCCGTTGGAGTAGCGCCCGGTCAGGATGCCGTCCTGGTTTACGGAGATGCTGCTCAGTTCGCCGTAGGTGTAGCCGTCCTGGTTGGCGTAACGCTCGAAGAAGTTGTTGCCGGTCTTGCTGCCGTACGAGGTGGAGGTTGGCTGCTGGCGTGAGGCCGCGCTACCCATGCCGGCGATATTGACGTTATTCATTTTGACGCCGCCGGCGGTGAGAGAGGGGGTCGGCGTGCCGCTGAAATCCCACCAGTTGCTGTTAGACTTCAAGCCGAGGTCAAGTTCGGTAATGTAGCCGCGGGCGTTGGTGTTGAGGGAGCCGGGGTTGGCAACCGTAGGCTGTTCGCCGGGAACGGTGCTCCAGACTTCGCTGGCGTTGGGCTGGCCTGAGAAGTTGGCCGCGAACATCGGGTAGCCGTTACCGGAGATGGGGGCCGCCACCCAGGTATTCAGATTGTCGAAAGCCGCGCCGCCCTGAGTGGGCACGAAGGCCATAATGTCCTTAAGCTCGCCGCTGGTGCTGAAATCCATTATTCCGGTCATCAGGATGCCTTTTTTATCAACGGGCACATCGTACTCGCCCGCTACGCCGCTGCCGTCGTTCTGGAATTTGCGCACATCTTCCGAAGGGTCCATGGTAACGATGAATTCCCAGCGCTGGCGGGTGGGATCGGCGACGGCCAGGTTATAATCGTAATTGGGGTCGGAGGGATCCAGGGTATTTTCATCAACCGGATCAAAATAGATGGTGATGGTGTGCGGGGTGCCGCCTTCGTCGTAAACCTTCATGCTCTGCTGGTACATGAATCCGTCCATGCCCAGCGGCGGATCGATCTGGCCGGAGGCGTTGGGGGTGGTGTTCCAGTTCTGGAACAGGGCGAAAAACGGGTCGCCCGGCACCGGGGTGGCGCCGCCCGATCCGCTGGTGGACTTGGCTTTCTCGGCGCCGCAGTTGGAGTCCAGGTTTACGGCCACGGTCATGTTCTGGGTGTGGCGCGGGTCGCAACTAAAGGAGGCCAGACGCACGTCCTGCGGCACGCCGGTGCCCACGATGCGCGAGCCGGTGTTGCTGGCCGTGGCGGACGAGTTGGTGGCCAGGGTCAGATCCGGCTGCTCGATGGCCCAGCCTTGCAGCACATAGCCGTGCGGGTCGCAGAGGTAGCCCTGGGCGTCGAAGCGGAAGTTGCCGGCCCGGGTGTAATAGGCGTCGTCGCTGTTTTTGGGGACCACCTTGTAGAAGCCGTTGCCGGAAATGGCGATGTCGGTGGCTTCGTTGGAAGTTTCAAAAGCGCCTTGGGAAAAATCGCCGTAAATGGCGCCAATGGACACGCCGCGCCCAATCTGGGCGGGGCCGGCGGCCGAGTTCACGGTCTGGTGCACAAAGTCCTGAAAGTCCATGCGGGAACCTTTAAAACCGATGGTGTTGACGTTGGCGATGTTGTTGCCGACCACGTTCATCTTTTCGCCGTGCGCGAGCAAACCGGCAACACTGGTCCACATACTGGCTGTAAGGCTCATAATCTTCTCCTTGTTTCGCATCCCAATTTGGCGGGGGACGCGTGTTAAGCTTTTTTATTGTTACTGTTACTGCACCATGGTCAGGTTGGCGTATTTCACCTGCCGTCCGTCCCGGAGGTGCAGCACGTATTCTCCGTCGATATTTTCCACCGCCGACACCCGGCCGCTGATTTCCGTCTTGAAAATCCGCGAGTTGCCGCCGGCGTCCTTGCCGGTTATGGCGATGGTATAACTCCCGTCCTTCACTTCCTGTCCGTAGGAATCCATGCCGGTCCAGCGGAAGCTGTAGAGCTGTCCGGCCTTGCGCGGGCCGACTTCTTCCGTGTAGACAGCGGTGTTGCTGGAGTCGAGCACGGTGATGGTGCAACTGGTAACGTCGTATTCGGTGCTGTAGACCGCGCTGTCGGTATAGAGCTGGTTTTCCAGCTTGGCTGTGGTGCCGTCATCTTCGTAGATGACCTTGCCGTCGTCGTCGTAGGTGGGCAGGTCCGCGTAATACTTGAGGATGGTGCTGCCTTCGGCCACCACGGTGCCGTTAATCAGGCCGACGGCGCTGATGAACTGGTTGCGGTTGACCAGGCTTGACATGCCGTCAACGGAAGTTCTGATGTTCTGCAGTTCTTCCACTTGGGTGAACTGGGCCAACTGGGCGATAAATTCGGTGTCTTCCGCCGGGTTGAGCGGGTCCTGGTAAGTAAGCTGGGCCACCAGCAGCTTCAGGAACATTTCCTTGTCGCTGGTTTCCGCTTTTTTAGTGGTGGAAGCTTCTTTTTCGCTTTCGTATTGACCCATGATGGAACTGACCGACATTGTCGCAACCTCTGTTAATGATCTTTGCGCCCGGCCTGAACTAGGCAACGATGTGCAGTCCGGCCTCGGAATTAATTGCCGTGTGATCATTGCTTTGCACATTGCGGGCCAAATTTGCTTCTTCACGGGCCCGCTCGCGGGCCAAGCGCAGGAAATCGGCCCGGGCTTCAAGCTCTTCCCGCTGTTCCCGCTGTTCGGCGCTCGTCCAGTTGTCCAGGTCCGGGTTGTTTTGGGCCTGGGTTTCCACGTCCAGCTCGGTGACCTTGAAGCCCTGTTCTTCCAGGCTGGTCTTGAGCTGGGCCAACTGTTCGGAAACAACCTGGCTCACTTCGCTTTGCTCGGTGCGGATAAGGGCCTTGATTTCGTTGCCGGCCACGGTCAGGGTCAGGTTGATGCGGCCAAGGTCCGGCGGGTCCAGGCGCATGGTAATCTGGTGCGCGCCGTTGCTGTTGTTGCGCACGATGCCCTGCTGGATTTGGTCGAAAATTTTATCCTGGTAAATGGCGGCCCGGCTGTCGGCAAAGTTGGCCGTGGGCTGGGCCGGGGCGCTTTGGCTGGCGGAGGGGCTGGCGGGCTGGGCGGAAAAAATTGCCTCGGCGGTGGCGTCCAGACGGGCGGCCGTGGCAGTGGAAGCGTTGCCCGGCTCGGCGGCAAGGCTGTTCTTGCCGGCAGCGCCTTTCAGATTATCGCTGAATTGCTTGAACTGGCGGGCGCTTTCCTTGCCGAATTCCCTTTCAGAGGTTTCGTGCTCGAACTGGGCGTCGGCGTTTTTTTCCAGGGCGGCCTTGTCAATGCGGCTGCTCTTGTCCAGAATGCTTGCCATGATCGACTTTCTGCGCACGGGCGAGTCCTTATTTTCCTCGTCTTCTTCCAGCAGGGTGGCGGTGTCGCGCAGCAGGGCTTCGGTACGGCCCTGCATGCGGCTGCCGCGATTGTCGGCGTTGATTTCGTTGCGGGCTTCCTGGCGGGAGTTCTGGAGCATGTCGCGAATAACCTGGGGAGCGGCCTGGCGGAGCTTGTCCAGCTCGGCCGATTCCTTGCCCAGTTCGGCATTCGCCGCCGCAACGAACTTGCTGAAGCCGTCGCGGTTCATGCGCAGTTCGTTTTCTTCGCCAAAGTAATCCATGATGTGCTTGGCGGCGCTTTCGGAAAGGTTGAGCGACTTCACCAGGGCGGCCGCTTCTTCCTTGGTCACCTGGAGCATGCCGTCAGGCAGCAGGGCGGTGGAAACGGAATTTTTCGCGTCCGCCGCGCCGCTGGCCGTCAGGCGCTGCCGCATGCGCTCCAGCGCCCGGGCGCCTTTTCCGTCCAGGATCATTTGCTCCAGTTCGTTGCTTTCCTCGGCCTTAAAGCCGACGCGCTGCATCAGCCCCTTGAAGGCGATGCGTTCCTGTTCGTCCAGCGTTTCGCCCTTGCGTCCCAGGTCGCGCGCCAGGCCCATGATTTTGCCGACAGTCGGAATTTCCGGCTGGGCGTTGAGAACGGCCATAAAGTTTTGCACAAGCCCGGCATTGACGCCCTTGTCGCCCAACTCCTTTTCCAGGAAGTTCAGATCTTTTCCCTTGAAGGCGGCGCTGCGGTCGTCCTTTACGGACTTGAAGCCGGCGGGCAGGCCGGGCGTGTTTTCCGGGTTGAACTCCTTGAGGTTGAGATTGCCGAAGAGATCGGCAAAACTTGCGGAGCCGCCCGACGCGCCAGGGCTTGCGGCCGCATTCCGGTAAGAGCCGGAAATTGCGGCGGCGGCCTGGTTCAGGCTCAGGCCTTGGGCGGAAACAGGAAAAAATTGCATGGTTGTTCTCCTTGGCACGTATATATTCAAGCTTTGTGCCAAGGAGAGCCGGGGCGTGGATTATTGAGCGCAAGGGGCCAAGCCCCGGTATGTGGACTTTTATATCCCGATAAGATATATTGTATCCCAAAAGGAGAAAAAACTATGGTTACGCAAGTTTCTATTCGTACCAACTCTGAATTGATTGGGCAGTTCAACGCCGTGGCCGCTGCCACAGGGCGGACTCGGAGTTACCTCATCAACCAGGCAATGGAAGAATATATTGCGCGTGAAGCCTGGCAAGTTGCGGAAATTCGGAAAGCGTTGGAAGAGGCTGATGCTGGAAAGTTCGTGCCTGACGCGGAAATGCAAATATTTTGGGATCGGTGGGCGAAATGATCCGTTGGTTGCCCAAAGCTCAGGAGAATCTTGATGCTGAACTGCAACGGATTGCAACGGAAGATGAATCCGCTGCTAAACGTATTGCTGTTCTGGTAAAATCACGCACGGAGATGCTTGAGCAATTTCCAGAGTCTGGTCGCCCTGGGCGTATTTCCGGTACGCGAGAACTTGTTATTTCTGGATTTCCATATGTTTTGCCATACCGCATACGTTGTAATGTTGTAGAAATTTTATGTTTTTTTCATACGGCACAAAAACCGCCAGATAGGTGGTAATTTTTAAGGAGCGTTTTTACGAAGTCCGGCGGCCGCGCTTTTTAGTGGCGAGAATCAGGGAGAGATAGTTGGGGGCGTCCGGGGCGTCCGCCAGATTCCGGCAGATAATTTCGCCCTCCAGGCCCAGGCGGGAAACAAAAATTTTGTCCAGGTCGGCCCGCTCCAGGCAGGCGCGGATTTCCGCAAAATTGCGGTAAGTTTTGAGAATAACGGCGTTGTCGGCGCTTTGCAGGCTCGCGCGCAATTCGGCCTCGCCGGCCACGCCGGAGAGCAGGAGCAGGTTCTGGTCGTCCTCGCAAAGCACCGTACCGGTCTCGGCCGCCGCCGCCTGGTAGGAAGTGATGCCCGGCACCACCGTCACCCGGATGCGCGGGTAGCGTTTGCGGATGCCGGCGAGCAGATAGCCGAACGTGCTGTAGATTAAGGGGTCGCCCAGGGTGATGAAGGCGGCGTTCTTCCCGGCGCGCAACAAGGCGGCGGTCCGCTCCAGGTTGCGCTCCCAGGCTTCGGCCAGCGGGGCGGCCTGGCGGGTCATGGGGAACTCCAGGCGCATTAGTTGAGTCCTGGCCGGGATATGTTCGGCGGCAATGCGCTGGGCCAGGGAATAGTCGTTGCGGCTGGACGAAGCGGCCAGCACCACATCCACCGTCGCCAGCACCCGGATGGCCCGCAGGGTGATCAGGTCCGGCTGGCCGGGGCCGACGCCCACTCCGTATAAAATGCCGAGTTTTTCTTGTTCCGCCATGGCCGTTTGTCCTTGGTTCGCGCTGTAAAGCTGCGGCGGCAGCCCGTGTATAAAGCCTGAAAAGGCCCGTTTTGTCAACATAAGCGGCAACATGGCCCAGGGCAGACGCATCTAAATTCTCAGCGCCTGTAGGAGGAAGTCTTCACTGAGTGCTATCTTGAAGCGTTTGCCTTTCAGGCTTGATTTGCCCGGTATACGACGGAGCAGATTCAAACA
>JAISDX010000062.1 GCA_031264465.1 Deltaproteobacteria bacterium
GCCTTTACCCCGAGGGGGATGATGGCGTCGTTGAACTTGTAGTTGGGGGCGTGCAGCGGGAAGTCGTCGCCCGGCGCGTCGTTGCCGAAGTACATGAAAATGCCGGGAATGAGGTCCGAGAACACCGAAAACTCTTCGCAGCCCAGACTGAGCTCCAGTTCGTTGGTGACCACGCCAGCGCCGACGGTCTTGTTCAGAGTAGCTGTGGCCCAGGCCACGAATTCCTGATTATTGATCAGGGGCGGCATCATGCGCTGGTAGGCGAGCTTGCAACTGCCGCCGCCGGCCGCCGCGATGCCCTTGGCGATTTCTTCGATGCGCCGCTGGATCAGGTCGCGCGCTTTTGCGTCATAGGTGCGCACCGTTCCTTCCAGCTTGACGGATTCCGGCACGTTGTTGGTGGCCGCCCCGCCGGCGATACGTCCGATGGCGACAATGGCCGGCACCATCGGATCGAGGTTGCGGCTGACGATGGTTTGCAGCCCCAGCACCACTTGGGCGGCCAGGACAATCGGGTCCACCGACTGATGCGGCCAGGCGCCGTGGCCGGCCACACCAATAACTTCCAGTTGGAAAATATCACTGGAGGCCATGCTGGGGCCGGGCACCAGGGCAATTTTACCCTGCTCCAGGCGCGGCCAGTTATGCGGGGTAACGATGACATCGACGTCCGGGTTTTTGAGCACGCCGGCCGCCACCATTTTCGGGGAGCCGCCGGTATCTTCCTCGGCCGGCTGGAAAATGAATTTCACGTTGCCGGGCAGTTCGTCCTTGAGCTGTGCCAGCACCTTGGCCGCGCCCAGGGTGATGGTCATGTTGCCGTCATGCCCGCAGCCGTGCATGCAGCCGGGAATTTCCGAGCCAAAGGGCAGGCCGGAATCTTCCTCGATGGCCAGAGCGTCCAGGCAGGCCCGGATGCCGAAGGTCGGGCCGGGGTTGGGGCCGCGCAACAGCCCTACCACGCCGGTGGTGCCGCCCGCGCCGGTCTGCACTTCCAACCCCAGTTTTTTCAGGTAGTCGGCCACCTTTGCGGCGGTCTTGAATTCCTTGAAGCCAAGTTCGGGCGCCCGATGCAGTTCATGCCGCAAATTCAGCAGTTCGTCCTTGATTTGGGAAATTTGTCGGTCCAGCTTGTTCATGACTATCTCTCCCCGGGAATGTCGGTCTGAAGTTTCCGGTTTTGGCGTCAGATCAGTTTCATGGCGCGGCCAACCTTGGCCAGGGCCGCCACGGTCAGGTCCAGGTCTTCCCTGGTGTGCGCCGCCGAGACGATCACCCGCAGCCGGGCCTGACCGCGCGGCACGATGGGAAAGGTCATGGCCTGGGAATAGACCCCGGCTTCGTAAAGGCGCAGGCTGAGCTGTCGGGCCGCTTCCTCGTCGTGGGCGTACACCGGGATAATCGGGGTCTTGCTGCTGCCGGTGTTGAAGCCGAGTTCCTTGAGGCGCCCCATGAAATACTCGCGGTTGGCCCAGAGTTTTTTCACCCGCTCGTCGCTGGCGGCCAGGATGCGCACGGCCGCCAGCGCGGCCGCGGCAAAAGCCGGCGGCAGGGGCGACGAGGTAAAAATGAAGCTGCGCGCCTGGCTCCTGGTTTGCTCCACCAGTTCCGCCGGGCCGGCCACAAAACCGCCCACCGCGCCGAGGGCCTTGGACAGGGAGCCGCTCTCCACGTCCACTTGGCCGACCAGGCCGAAGTGTTCCACCGTGCCCCGGCCGCCCCGGCCCATTACGCCGTCGCCGTGCGCGTCGTCCACCATGAGCCGGGCCGCGTAGCGGCGGCACAATTGGACCATGTCCGGCAGGGGGGCCAAGTCGCCGTCCATGCTGAACACGCCGTCGGTAATGACGAGTTTTTTGCCGCTCGCCGGCTGCCGGAGCTGTTCTTCCAGGGAGTTCATGTCCAGGTGCCTGAATACCTTGACCTCGGACCGGGAAAGGCGGATGCCGTCAATGATGCTGGCGTGGTTGAGCTCGTCGCTGTAGACGGTGTCGCCCTTGCCCGCCAGGGTGGGTATGAGCCCGTAGTTGGCGGTCAGGCCGGAGTTGAAGGCCAGTGTGGCTTCCGCTGCCTTGAAGGCGGCCAGCTCCCGCTCCAGTTCGTTGTGCGCCGGAAAGTTGCCGGCAATGCCGCGCCCGGCCCCGGGGCCCACGCCGTATTGCTCGATGGCGCTTTGGGCCGCCCGCACCAGCGCCGGGTCGTTGGCCAGACCCAGGTAGTTGTTGGAGGCCATGTTCACCACTTCCTTGCCGTCCAGAATGATGCGGCCGCCCTGGGGGCTCTGCATTGTCCTCATGTCCTGCCTGCCTTTCAGCCCGCCGTTTCAGGGCGGCCTGGAATAATGATTGATTTTTCGCCAAGCTTGTGGCAACAGTATCATCAAATTGGGTGCAGTCAATTCTTTAATTGTCATGCATCCAATATTATTGAATGCATACGTACAAAACTTCGCAAGGATTGTTTGATGGAAGCTTTCGCTTGGCGCCCCAAGGAGCTGAACGGGAACAAGCCGCTTTACCTGGCCATTGCGGACGCGCTGGAACAGGATATCCGCCGCGGCGCGGTCAAGTCCGGCCAGCGCTTGCCGCCCCAGCGGGATCTCGCCGACGTTATCGGGGTGAACGTGAGCACCATCACCCGCATGCTCAAGGAATGCCAGCGCCGGGGCCTCACGGCCGGCACCGTGGGCAGCGGCACCTACGTAAGCACGGACATCAACGTGCCTGTCGCCATGTTCGACCCGGCCTCCTTCCATGCGGACCTCATGCAGCTCGGCCTGGTGAAGTCGCTAACCGACCTGGACGGGGAAATCGCGGCACACATCAAGAAAGTGGTGGCCGAGACCGACCTCGCCCCGCTGATGAGCTATGTCGAGCCGGCCGGGCTTCCGCGCCACCGCGAAGCCGCCTCCCGCTGGCTGGGCAACTTCGGTCTCAAGGCCTCGCCCGGCAACATCCTGATTTCGGCCGGCTCGCAAAACGCCATGGCCTGCTGCCTGACCGGCCTGTTCCGCCCCGGCGACCATATCGCCGTGGAGCAATACACCTACCCCGGCATGAAAACCCTGGCCGCCATGCTCGGCATCCGCTTGATCCCCATCCGCATGGATGAACACGGCCTTTTGCCCGAAGCCCTGGAAACCGCCTGCCGCCGCAAGCCCATGCGCGGCCTGTACGTCATGCCGGAATTCCAGAACCCCACCACCCTGCGCCTGCCGGCGGAACGGCGGGAGCGGGTGGCGGCCATTGTGAAAAAATACGGCCTGATCCTGCTGGAGGACGACGCCTACCGCTTTGCCGGCGAACTCGCCAGCCCGCCGCTCTGCACGCTGGCGCCGGAGCACGGAGTTTACATCGCCGGCATCTCCAAGGTGTTCGGCGGCGGGCTGCGCATTTCCTACCTGGCCTCTCCCCCCCGGCTGCGCGAGCAGATTGAATCGGCCATTTTGAATACCGCCTGGATGACTTCGCCCCTGAATGCGGAAATTGCCAGCCGTTTTATCTTGGACGGGAAAGCCATGGAACTGACCAGGAAAAAGCGGGCGGAATCGGCCCGGCGTATCGCCCTGGCCCGGCGGCTCTTCGCCGGTTACGACTGCCGGAGCCGGGAGCAGGGGTTCTTTGTCTGGCTGAGGCTCCCGCCGCCCTGGATTACCGGGCGCGAGTTCGAACTCACCGCCGCCGCGGCCGGGGTCAAAGTTTTTTGCGCCGAAAAATTCGCGGTGGGCGCGGGGCCGGTGCCGCCGGCGGCGCGCATTTCCCTTTCCGGCGCCGGCAACGCCGCCGAGCTGGAAAACGGCCTGCGCGTCCTGGCCGGCATTCTGGCCAACGAGCCGCGCCGGGAGTCGGTCTTTTAGGGCCGGCATAAACCCCGGCAAGGTTTCTCACGGCTGCAAAACTTTTATAACCTTGCGGTTTCATAGGCAAATCAAAAAAATGCGCCCTCCTTGAGAAACGCGCAAAATTCGCAGGGCTTATTGACACAAAAACACTAGTGAGATAGGATTACTCGCTATGCGGCATTTTAGGCCGTGCTTGAACTTTATTGAACAAATTAAACCCGGTAGCTCCGGTTAGGCAGCAGGAATTTTAAACATGAAATTCTCGGACATCGTAACAGCGGTCAAGGGCAACAAACCCAAAACCCTGGCCGTGGCAATGGCGGAAGACAGTGACGTACTTGAAGCCGTTGTTCACGCCAAGGCCGAAGGCCTGGCCAACCCGATTCTGGTCGGCGCCAAGGCCGAAATTGAAAAGATCGCCAAAGAAGCCAGACTGGACCTTTCCGGCATGGATATTGTCGATGAACCGAACCATACCGCGGCCGTGCGAAAGGCCGTCATGCTGGTGGGCGAAGGCAAGGCCGACGTGCTCATGAAGGGCCTGGTGCACACCGCCGACTTCCTGCGCGGCGTTCTGAACAAGGAATGGGGCCTGGCCACCGGCCGGACCATCAGCATGGTCGGCATTGTGGATTCTCCCAAGTACAACCGCCTGATCTTCATTACCGACCCGGCCATCGCCACCTACCCCGACCTGCCCATGAAAGTCGACCTGATCAACAACGCCGCGCGCGTTGCCCTGGCCCTGGGCGTGGACAAGCCCAAAGTGGCCTGCCTGTGCGCCGTTGAAACGGTGAACCCGAAAATGCAGGCCACCCTGGACGCCGCCGCTCTGGCCAAAATGGGCGACCGCGGCCAGTTCAGGAACTGCGTCGTGGACGGCCCCTTCGCCCTGGACAACGCTTTGTCCCAAAGCGCGGCCAAGCACAAGGGGCTGGTCTCCCCCGTGGCCGGCCTGGCCGATATTTTGCTCTGCCACAACATTGAAACCAGCAACTCGCTTTACAAGTCGGTCACCTACCTTTCCGACTGCGAAACCGCCGGCATGGTGCTGGGCGCCAAGGCCCCCCTGGTCATTACCAGCCGGGCCGACACCGCCAAGGTGAAGTTCAACTCCATAGCCTGCGCGTTGCTGGCCGCCGGCAAATAACCTGAAGCATATCCTGCGGCCCGTTCGCCCCGCGCTCGGGCCGCTCGCACGGAGAGACGCCAGTGGTAAAAACAGAGTTTGACCTCCTCGTAGGCAACTACGGCAGCGGCAAGACCGAAATTTCCCTCAACCTGGCCCTGGACGCCAGGGCCGTGGGCAAAAAAACCGTTCTGGTCGACCTGGACATTGTAAATCCCTATTTCCGCAGCTCGGCTCACCGTAAAACACTGGAAGAAGCCGGGGTGCACGTTATCGCCTCGCCCTACGCCAACTGTACCATCGACCTCCCTCTGGTGACCGCGGAAACCGTGCGCATTTTCACCGGCGAATTCGACTACGCCATCGTGGACGTGGGCGGCGACCCGGTGGGCGCCACCGCCCTGGGCCGCTACCGCGACAACTTCGACAAAGTGCAGGGCCAGGTCAAAGCAAACTACATCATCAACGCCTGCCGCCCCCAGACCATGAACGTGCCGGATATCGCCGCCATGTTCGCCCTCATTGAAGGCTCTTCCCGCCTGAAAATGACGCACTTCATCAACAACACCAACCTGGCCGACGAAACCACCGGCGCCATTCTCTACGAAGGGCAGGCCCTGGTGGAAGACGTGGCCAGGGAACTGGGGCTGCCCATACGCTGGATAACCGGGCGGGAAAACGTGATTGCCGAGTTCAAGGCCCTGGCCGAAAAAGCCGGCCGGCCCTACCAGGGAGAAACCCGGGCGATCACCACCCGCATGCGCCCGGAATGGTTCAGTTACTAGTTTTGAGGAGAGCCCGCCTTGCGGGCATAGCACGTTTATAACCGGCAAACCGGTTGTAATATAAGACGGCGGTAAACGCCGGGTTCAAGTTCTGCTAACGGCGGGGGGTCAGTGCCTCGTAAGCCCCCCGCACGGTTTATCAAACTTTTCCAAAACGGGCTGCGGAAATATAATCCGTCCGTGGTCCGGCATCATGAAGGAGGTTTCTAGATGCCACACATTAAAGTCGATGCGGAAATCTGTAAGGGTTGCGGTTTGTGCGTACGCGCCTGCCCCAAAAAGATTCTTCGTCTGTCGCCCACTGTTCTGAACCAGAAAGGTTACAACCCCGCCGAATGTGTTGATCAGTCTCAATGCACGGCCTGCCGGTCCTGTGCGCTGACTTGCCCCGACGTCGCCATCACCGTGTACAAAGATTAATCAAGGAGGACATGATTATGGCAAGAGTGCTTATGAAGGGCAACGAAGCGATCGCTGAAGCCGCCGTCGCGGCCGGCTGCCGCTATTTCTTCGGTTACCCGATTACCCCTCAGAACGAACTTCCCGAATACCTCTCCAAACGCATGTTTGAGGTGGGCGGGTATTTTGTCCAGGCCGAAAGCGAAGTTTCGGCCATCAACATGGTTTACGGCGCCGCCGGCGCCGGCGGCCGCGTTATGACCTCCTCCTCCTCCCCGGGCGTCTCCCTGAAGCAGGAAGGCATGAGCTCCATCGCCTGCGCCGAAATTCCGGCCGTGGTCGTCAACATGATGCGCGGCGGCCCCGGTCTCGGCTCCATCCAGGCTTCCCAGGCCGACTATTTCCAGGCCACCCGTGGCGGCGGCCATGGCGACTACCGCACCCTTACCTACGCGCCCGCTTCCATTCAGGAAGCTTGCGACCTGATGGTCAGAGCTTTTGACAAGGCCGACGAATATCGCGCCCTCTGCCTGATTCTGGGCGACGGCATGATCGGCCAGATGATGGAACCGGTGGAAATCAAGGCGTCCGAAGTCAAGAAGTTCGACAAGTCCTGGGCCGCCCGCGGCCGCGGCGACCGCAAGCACAATTCCATCATCAACACTCTTTACATCACTCACGAAGAGCTGACGGAACTCAACGAGCGCCTGCAGGCCAAGTACAAAGTGATGGAAGAAAAAGAAGTGCTGGTTGAAACCTACAATCTGGACAGCAACCCCGAGTACGTGCTGGTCGCCTATGGCACCGTGTCCCGTATTTGCAAGAACGGCATCGCCAAGCTCAAGGAAAAAGGCATAAACGTCGGCATGGTTCGCCCCATCACCGTGTGGCCCTTCCCGAAGCAGGCCGTTCTTGACGCGGCCAAAAAAGCCAGCGTCAAGGCCATGGTTACCGTTGAAATGTCCGCCGGTCAGTTGGTGGAAGACGTCGAGCTTTCCGTCAAGGGCGTCAAGCCCGTTGAGCTCTTCTCCCGCCTTGGCGCCCTGCCGCCCACCCCGGACGAAGTCGCCGACTTCGTGCTTGCTCTCAAAGGGAGGAAATAACCATGTCTCAAGTTGTATTCACCAAAACCAACATGCTGACCGACGCGATTACCCACTACTGCCCCGGCTGCGGCCACGGCATAGTGCATCGCCTGGTAGCCGAATCCATTGAAGAGCTGGGCATGAATGACCGCGCCGTCGGCATTTCCCCCGTGGGCTGCGCCGTGTTCGCTTACCGTTACTTCAACTGCGACAACCAGGTGGCCCTGCACGGCCGCGCCCCGGCCGTGGCCACCGGCATCAAGCGCGTCAGCCCTGAAGCCATCGTCTTCACCTACCAGGGCGACGGCGACCTGGCTTCCATCGGCAACGCCGAAGTGAACCACGCCGCCGCCCGCGGCGAAAAGTTCGTGACCATTCTGGTCAACAACGGCATTTACGGCATGACCGGCGGCCAGATGGCTCCGACCACCCTGATCGGCCAGAAAGCCACCACCAGCCCCCAGGGCCGCAGCGTGGAGCGCGCCGGCTTCCCCATGAAGGTGGCCGAAATGATCGCCACCCACGAAGGCGTGCAGTTTTGCGAACGCGTGGCCGTGAACAACACCGCCAACATTCTCAAGGCCAAAAAGGCCATCAAGAAAGCCTTCCAGAACCAGGTGGACGGCAAGGGCTTCAATTTCATCGAAGTGCTCTCCACCTGCCCCACCAACTGGGGCCTGGATGCCATTGAATCCATGAAGTGGGTGGAAGAAAAAATGATCCCCTACTACCCCCTGGGTGTTCTGAAAGACAAGGATCAGGAGGCGAAATAATATGAACGAACATATCCTTATTGCCGGTTTCGGCGGCCAGGGCGTTCTGGCCATGGGTAAAATGCTGGCCGAAGCCGCCATGGCCGAAGGCCGTGAAGTTTCCTGGCTGCCCTCCTACGGCCCGGAAATGCGCGGCGGCACCTCCAACGTGAGCGTGAACCTGTCCGACCAGCCCATCGGCTCGCCGGTGATCGG
>JAISDX010000063.1 GCA_031264465.1 Deltaproteobacteria bacterium
GCCTCGGCCTGACCATTTCCAAAAGCATCGTGAAAATGATGGCTGGGAAGCTCTGGGTGGAATCCGAAGCCGGCAGGGGCGCGACCTTCGCCTTTACCATGCCTATTGCTAAAGGAGACAAGGAGCAGGGCGCCCTGCTGGAAGGAGTGAACTGGAAGACGGTGCGCGTGCTCGCCGTTGACGACGATCCGGCAATGCTGGGGTATTTCGGGCGGATGGCCGAGCAGCTCGGCTTTGCTTGCGACATGGCGGCAAGCGGCGATGAAGCCTTGCTGATGATCGAACAAAACGGTTCCTATGACCTGAATTTTGTGGACTGGAAAATGCCGGGCATGGACGGCATGGAACTGTCACGCCGGATCAAGGATTACGGCGCGGATAAGTCCGTTGTCATCATGATTTCGGCGATGGAATGGAGCCTGATTGAAGAGGAGGCGAAAAAATCCGGCGTCGGCAAGTTTTTGTCCAAGCCCATTTTCCCTTCAGATTTGACCGACTGTATCAACTGGTGTCTAGGGCGGGGAAGCCTGAAGGCGGAGTTCACGGAGGCGGCAAGTGACTGTTTCCGGGGGTTCCGTATGCTGTTGGTCGAGGATGTGGAAATCAACCGGGAAATTGTGGTCAGTCTGCTTGAGCCGACCGGCCTGGAAATCGGCTGTGCGGAAAACGGTCTGCAGGCCGTCCAGCTCTATAGTGAAAATCCAGAGCGCATCGACATAATTTTCATGGACGTGCAAATGCCCACAATGGACGGCTACGAGGCGACCCGCCGTATCCGCGCCATGAGTCATCCCTCGGCCGCGAAGGTACCCATCGTGGCCATGACCGCAAACGTGTTCAAGGAAGATGTTGAGCGTTGCCTGCAAGCGGGCATGAACGGCCATGTGGGCAAACCGATCAACCTGGACGATGTGTTGCGTACATTGCGCCTCTATCTGCCCTTGCAAGGGCCTCCTGACGATAAACCGGCCCCGCCTGGCGCGGCGGCTCCGTAAGCGGGGAAGGCGGGTGAGCGCGCAACGGAAAGGAGCCACATGCCCGACATTTACGACTACATGGCTTGGCGCGGCGACCTCGGCCTGGCGCGGGACGGTTTTAACGAAGTGGACAACTTGGTGCTCTCGGCCTTTGCCTACGTGCCGCTGGACGGCATTGTGCCCGCCGACTGCGCCGGCGCCGTCAGCATCGGCGAAGCCGCCCGCAAGTTCGCCGACAGCCCGGAAATCTGGAAGCTCCTGCGCATGCAGAAAGACAAGCGCCTGTTCGAGGCCATCGGGCGCTGCCCGCGCTTCGCGGACTTGCGGCTGCATTGCTACGCCAACGTCATCAGCCGACGGGAAGAGACACAGTTTTCGGCCGTGACCGTGGATTTGGGCGACGGCAGCTTTTTTGTGGCCTACCGGGGCACCGACAACACCCTGGTGGGCTGGAAGGAAGACTTTAACATGGGCTTCATGCCTCAGGTGCCGGCGCAGTCGGCCGCCGTGGCCTACCTGGAAGGCATGGCCGCCCTCCTGCACGGCCCCTTGCGGGTGGGCGGGCATTCCAAGGGCGGAAACCTGGCCATTTACGCCGCGGCCTTTTGCGCGCCGCCGGTGCAGGAGAGGATTGTAGCCGTCTACAACAACGACGGCCCCTGGCTGCATGCCGAAGCGGCCAGGCAGCCGGGCTACCTGGCCATTTGTGATCGCCTGCGCGCCTTTATCCCGCAGACTTCGATCATCGGCCTGCTGCTGGAGCACGAAGGGCGCTACTGTGTGGTGCGCAGCCGCCAGCGGGGGCTGTTCCAGCACGATTTCTATTCCTGGGAAGTGGCCGGCCCGAAATTCGTCCACCTGGCTTCGGTCACGGGCGGCAGCCGCTTTGTGGACCATACCGTCAAAGCCTGGCTCTCGGAATGCGCCGAAGAGCAGCGCGCCCTGTTCGTGGAGACGCTTTTCCGGATCATCAACGCCACCGGCGCCAAGACGTTCCAGGAAATGGGCGGCAGTTGGCACCGCAGCGCTCTGGCCATGCTCAAATCCTACATCGCCCTGGATAAAGACACGCGCAGAGCCCTTGGCAAAACGCTCCGGCTGTTCATGAAGGCGGCCGGACGGCACTTGATTGACGGGCTGAAATAGGCCCGTCCATCAAGTGCCGTCCGGCGCCGCCGCCGGTGAATTATAGCCTTGGCTCCGGAAATCCGGCTTGAATAAACCCGGATGATTGATTATGGTTTGATGATGAAAAAATTATTGCTGGTCCTGGCGCTAGTCCTGACAAGCGTCCCGGCTTTGGCCAGCGGCAGCCGGAACGACGACGATACGGCCAAGCTGCAAACCATTGACGACAAATGGCTCATTCACACCACCACGCGCGGCGGCTCCGTGTCTTCGGCCACGGTTTCGCTGCAGGCCGACAACGGCGGCCTGCTCTTCGGCTGCTCCGACCGCAACAACGACCTGTTCGTAATGCTGGTGGTGGGCAAGGGCCTTCATAAAGACATCGAAACAATCCAGTACCGCATCGGCTCGGACCAATATACCGACCACGACATTGAACACGGGAAGCTGGGCACCACCCTGATCATGAAAGACCCGGCCGCTTTTATTGAAAAGCTCAAGGGCGAGCGCAGCCTGGCCGTGCGCGTTTCGCTGGAAAACGGCCAGAAAAAGGACGTGACCTTTGACCTTCGGGGCATCGACAAGGTGATTCCGCCGGTGCGGGACGCCTGCGCCTGGCGCTAGGGTCCGTTCCCAAGGAAACGCAGATTAATGGGGATTTTTGTTTCCTGGCAAGCCCTGCTCCGGCAACCGAGTTCCAGGCGGAGCGAATTCATGAGCTTCGCTCGGGAGGAGCCTGACGCGGCCAGGGAGCAAAAAGACCATTAAGCTGCGTTTCCTCAGCGCAGATCCCAAACCGGCTTGTAGTAGTGGGCGCGTAACGTTTCCATGACCAGGGCGTGGTCGCCGTTCTTGATGGCCCGCAAGATCACTTCGTGCTGCCGCATGGAAACCAGCCAGTCGCTCTCGCCCTCCTGGTGGCCGAACAAGGAGCCCAGGAAAAAAAGCGGGGCCTGATCGTCGAAAAGATCCAGCAAATACTGGTTGTCGGTGGCCTCGATGATGCAGCGGTCAAAGCCGGTGGCCTGCTCGGTGTATTCGTACACGGCCTGGACGGCGAAAAATTCCTTTTGCCTGGCCAGCACCGGCTCCATTTTTTCGATCAGCTTGCCGGTACGGCCGGATGCGCGGCAGTAGTCGTAGGCGCCGAGCATCAGGAAGAGCAGCATCTGGGCGTGTTCGTAGCGGTCGCGCAGCGAGAGGGAAACCACGTTGGTGCCGCTGTTGCGGGTGGTGATTACCAGCCCCTGCTTTTCCAACTGGCTCAAGGCTTCGCGGATTGGCGAATTGCTCACGGAAAGCTCGCGTGACAATTCGCCAATGTTGATGCGGCTGCCCAGGGGGAATTCCTGGGTCAGGATCTTGTTCTTGATGATTTCGTAGGTTTGCTCTTTGATGGAATGCAGTTTTGACATTTAAAACCCGTTGCGGTTGGCGTTCGCGGCCGTGTGCGCTTCAATCACGGCATTTTATCAGTAAAGACAAGTTCAAAATGAAAAGGCTCTAGTTTACATGGCGAACTATTCTCGTTATAATGATAGGGCTGGCCTTATCGAACAAGCAGCTACCATGGTAGTCACCATATACGGACTCTAAACAAGCGCAACATATTTTCAGTGCGGTTTTTTTAACTTGTCCGCCCTCATCCCGAGGGGGGGCCCAGTGGAAGGAGAAGTCCAAATGCCACACATCACTGTCGATGCGGAAATCTGCAAGGGTTGCGGCCTGTGCGTGCGCGCCTGCCCCAAAAAGATTCTCCGGCTTTCGCCCACAGTCCTTAACCAGAAAGGCTACAACCCGGCTGAATGCGTTGACCAGCCCCAGTGCACGGCCTGCCGTTCCTGCGCGCTGACCTGCCCCGATGTCGCCATTACGGTGTACAAAGACTAACCCAGGAGGAGTCAAACCATGGCTAGAGTGCTTATGAAGGGCAACGAAGCGATAGCTGAAGCCGCCGTCGCGGCCGGTTGCAGATACTTCTTCGGTTACCCGATCACCCCCCAGAACGAAATTCCCGAGTATCTTTCCAAACGCCTGCCCGAAGTCGGCGGCTATTTTGTCCAAGCCGAAAGCGAAGTTTCCGCCATTAACATGGTTTACGGCGCCGGCGGTTCCGGCGGCCGGGTCATGACCTCTTCTTCTTCCCCGGGCATCGCCCTCAAGCAGGAAGGCCTGAGCTGCCTGGCCTGCGCCGAAGTGCCCTCCGTCATCGTCAACATGATGCGCGGCGGCCCCGGCATCGGTTCCATTCAGGCCTCTCAGGCCGACTATTTCCAGACCGTCAAAGGCGGCGGCAACGGCGACTACATGATTCCCGCCTACGCTCCGGGCACGCTCCAGGAAGCCTGCGACCTCATGGCCAAAGCTTTTGACGTGGCTTTTGAATACCGCACCCCGGTCATGATTGCCGGCGACGGCATGCTCGGCCAGATGATGGAACCGGTGGAAATCAAGAAAGTGGACATTAAAGAGTACGACCTTTCCTGGGCCACCCGGGGCCGTAACGGCGCCAAAGAGCCGCACATCGTGCTGACCGCCCACTTGGACGCCGACGACCTGGAAGCTTTCAACGAATACCTCCAGGCCAAGTACCGCAAGATCATGGCCAAGGAAGTGATGTTTGACGAGCACAACCTGGACGGCGACCCGGAATACGTGCTTGTCGCCTACGGCACGGTTTCCCGCATTTGCAAGAACGCCATTGCCAAGCTCAAGGAACAGGGCGTGAACGTGGGCCTTTTGCGGCCCATCACCCTGTGGCCCTTCCCGAACGAGGCCATTGCCCGCGCGGCCGCCCGCCCGAGCGTGAAAGCCGTTGTTTCCGTCGAAATGGCCGCCGGCCAGATGATGGAAGACATCAAGATTGCCGTGAACGGCCTGAAGCCCGTGGAACTTATTTACCGCCTGGGCTCCATTCCGCCTTCGCCGGACTTCATCGCCACCAAAGTTCTTGAGCTGAAAGGGAGGAAGTAATCATGTCTCAAGCCGTATTTACCAAGACCAAGCTGCTCAGGGACGTTCCCACCCACTACTGCCCCGGCTGCACCCACGGCATTATCCACCGCCTGGTGGGCGAAGCCATTGAAGAGCTCGGCATGAGCGAAAAGGCCATCGGCATCGATTCCGTCGGCTGCTCCGGCCTGATGTTCCAGTACTTTCTGTTCGACCAGCAGTGCGCCGCCCACGGCCGCGCCCCGGCCGTGGCCACTGGCGTGAAGCGCGTCAACCCGGACTGCCTGGTCTTCACCTACCAGGGTGACGGCGACCTTGGCGCCATCGGCAACGCCGAAGCCAACCACGCCGCCATTCGCGGCGAAAAATTCACCACCATTCTGGTGAACAACGCCATTTACGGCATGACCGGCGGCCAGATGGCCCCCACCACCCTGCCCGGCATGAAATCCACCACCACCCAGCGCGGCCGCGACGTTGAAATGCACGGCTACCCCCTGCGCGCCGCCGAAATGATCGCCAGCCACGAAGGCACCTACTATGCCGAACGCGTGAGCCTGCACGACACCGCCAACATCCTCAAGGCCAAAAAAGCCATCACCAAGGCTTTCCGCAACCAGTGCGAAGGCAAGGGCTTCAACTTCATCGAAGTGCTCTCCACCTGCCCCACCAACTGGGGCAAGAACCCGGTGGAGGCGCTGGAATGGCTGAAGGAAAACATGATCCCCTACTACCCGTTGGGTGTACTCAAGGACAAGGGAGCCGCTTAATATGAACGAACATATCCTTATTGCCGGTTTCGGCGGCCAGGGCGTTCTGGCCATGGGTAAAATGCTGGCCGAAGCTGCCATGGCCGAAGGCCGTGAAGTTTCCTGGCTGCCCTCCTACGGCCCGGAAATGCGCGGCGGCACCTCCAACGTGAGCGTGAACCTGTCCGACCAGCCCATCGGCTCGCCGGTGATCGG
>JAISDX010000085.1 GCA_031264465.1 Deltaproteobacteria bacterium
CGGAGTTCTTTGCCGTCAGGCCGGTCAGGCTGAAGGTGCCATTGGCGAGCGTCGTCTGCGCAGTCAGGTTCAGGAAGTCGTCATTGTTTCCGGCCCCGGACGCGAAGCTCACGCTCTTGCCCGACACCGGCGTACCGCCCTGAGTCAGGGTAAAGGTCACGGAGGCCGCCGTACCCTGTACCAGGGTCGTGGGCGACATGGCCAGCGAGTACGCGGCCGCCGTGACCGTGAATTCGACGCTCACGGCCTGTTCGTTGACGGTGGCTTTTATAGTCTGGGCGCCTGCGGCCAGGGCCGTCAGATTGTTTACCGTGAGCGTGCCGCTGGCGGAGGTTGTTTGCGCGCCCGAAGGCAGCGCGGGGAAATTGGCGTTGGCCGCGAAGGTCAGGCTTTTGCTGGAAGTTACGGCCTGTCCGTCCTGTTTCACGGTAAAGGTGACGTCGGCCGGCGTGCCCTGCGCCAGAGGCAGGGTCGCGGCGGTCATTTCCAGCGTGTATGAGGCCGGCGTCCCTTGGAGGGTGAATTCGGCCTCGGTGTTTTCAACCTGGACGATGACCGATACCCGGCCGTCCGGCGGCAGGGTGTCGGGGTCCAGCCGGAGCAAAAATTCGCCCCGGCCGTCCGTGACATACTGTTTGGAGAGAACCCCGGCATAGGCGGAGCGCACGGAAATCAGATCGTTCAGCGCGGCGGCGGCGCGGGCCAAAAAACCGTCGGGCGGAAGAGGGACGGACTGCGCCAGCCAG
The DNA here is from genome assembly GCA_031264465.1 of Deltaproteobacteria bacterium. Lineage (GTDB taxonomy): Bacteria > Desulfobacterota > Desulfovibrionia > Desulfovibrionales > Desulfovibrionaceae > WRHT01. Next base: position 747 of record JAISDX010000085.1, read on the forward strand.
GCGCCGCCCGTGCTCACCGTCACGTTCATCCCGGCGGCATACCCGGCAAAGGCCTTTGTCACCCGGAAGCGGAACTCGTTGTCGCCCGTCCGTCTGAGTAACCCTATGCGGTAATCCTGCCTGGCCCGGTATTCCAGAATGATTTTGTTTTCCCTGTCCACAAAATCGTGCCGGGAACCGGACACGGTGCGCAGTTCCCGCACTTTGGCGTGGCTGACATGCTCCTTGGCGCTCAGGTCGAAACGGTAGGTGAAGTTCAGCCCGAATTCCGCGTGCGTTTTGCCCTGTTCGCTGTTCTGCTGCCGGAAAAAGGCCGTCAGTTGGGGAACGGGCGTGTATTCAACGCCATAGGACCAGATGCGGGGATTATTTTCCAGGCTGTCCAGGCTGTATAGGCCCACGTGGTCGCCGTACCAGCGCGCGTAGGAGCCGGTCAGGGCGATATTGCGGTAGGAGGGCAGCCAGGCCTTGACCCGCGCGTCCCAACCCCGGGCCGCGCGTTCCTCTATGAAATGGCCGTCAAAGTCGGGGGAGTCCTTCCAGCCGGAAAGGGGCCAGTAGTAATTGGAGGAGAGTTTCAGCCAGTCGGCCTGCGCTTCAAGGCCCACTCCGCCGCGCTGGTGGGAACGGGTGAAGTCGTTGTCCAGAAAGACGTTGTAGCCCAGCATCCAGTTGCCGGCGTCTGTTTCGTCAAGGGCCAGGGGATACCAGCGCTGGCCCAGTCCAAAATTGCCGATCCAGCGGAGCTGCCCCGAAGCCTCCCCGCCGTTGACGGACATCGTGCGCGCCCCCATCTGGGTAAAGAGGGTGGTGTGGATTCCGTCATAGAGGGGAAAGAGGACATCGGCTTCGCCGTTCAGCCTGCCGTCGCCGTCCAGAAGAAAGTTCACCCGCGCCTGCGCGCCTTCCACCGGTCCGGTGAGCAGGGATTCGGCCGAGCTGTTGGCCAGGCCGCTCATCCAGGACAGGCCGTGGGAAAGGAAGTCGTCCGACTCCAGGGTGCCGCTCCTGGGCGCGGCGGATCTCCCGTTCCGGCTGATGGAGGAGCGGTAGAGGCGATCCGGGTCGTCCAGGAGGAAGAGGGGCGTTTCGTTGTCGGCCGCGCCGGTTTTTGTCGGGGCGGGCAGGCCGACCGCCGCCGCGGCCTGCTTCATGAGGATGTCTTCCAGGGAGGCCGGCGCGGGGGGCGCGTCCGCGCTTGTTCCCTCGCCCGGCGAGGCAACGCAAAAGAAAACGGACAGGAAAAGGCCCGCGAACAGGAAAAGTTCGGCAAGCAGCCGGATGAAGGCAGGTTTACGGCACATGACCGTCCCCTTTAGATCCGCATGTCCCGAAAAGATAAGCGCCAGATCCGTGCCACGCGCGGATCTTTTTTTCCATATGTAGTCCACGGCCTTGGCGTCAAGGAAAATAACGGATTCCAACGCGGTTTTCCTTGGCCTTGAAGTCATGAAGCCTGTTGCCGCCTATACTTTTTGCCGGATACAAGATAGGTTCCCTCGCGTTATGCCCTAATCCGTCTTGCTGGGAACCTTGCCATGAACCTTAAAGTGACCAAAGAACTGCCGGGCGCTCCGGCCAACATTGAAATGGCCCCGCCCTACCTCGTGCCGGCGCTGACGGCCGAAACCCCGGACACGGCCCGCCGCGCCGCCGTCATGGCTGTCCTGACCCCGGTGAACGCGGGCGGGACCAAGCAAGAACTCCTGGACTGGGAAGTGCTGCTCACCCAGCGCCACTGCTACAACGGCGCGCACTCCGGGCAGGTGTCCTTTCCGGGCGGCAAGCGCGACCGGAAAGACGCGGACTTCTGGGCCACGGCCAGCCGCGAAACCTTTGAGGAGGTCGGCCTGGCCGGCGACCGGCTGCAAAAGGTGGCCGAACTGACGCGGATTTTCATCCCCCTGACCAACTTCGCCATTCACCCCTTCCTGGCCCTGCGCCTGGACAACGCGCCCATCCTGCCCAACCCGCGCGAAGTGGCCGGCTATCATAATTTCCCGCTTCGCCTTTTTGACCCGGGCCTGGCCCGAATGATGGATTTTGACTGCAGCGACGGCATAAACCGGCCGGCGCCCGTCTGGCTGTACGAGGGCTATAGCATTTGGGGCGCCACGGCCATGGTGCTGTCCGAAATTTTCCGTCTGGCGGACGGCGACGGGTTCGCGGTCTTCTGAAAAATATCGATTGTGCGCCGTCCCTGGCCGCGGCTGCTCGGGACGGCCCGTTTTTATTTGCTCCAATCTTGCAAAGCGGCGCGCTATATGCGAAAATGACGCAATTAATTCACGTGAACATGTGATCAAAAAGGCTTGCTATCTTGGCGTTTCGCTCCGTATCGACTTTGCCGGGCCGAGGGTGCTCTTACTCCAAAGCGTCGCGCCGCATCGCGTTTGCGCTGGCGCTCCTGTTTTCCTGCTGCTTTCCCCTGGCCGCCGCCGCCCTGGAGCATTTTGTCGGCGACACTCCCGAAGTTTATTTCAAAGACCGGATTCTGTTTCTGCACCTGCGCGTAAGCGTGGACGACGAGGACGGCCTGCGCCTGCTCCTGCGTGACGGAGCCATTCTGGAGCTGGCCCTGAAAGTGACGGTGGAGCGCAAAAGAACCCTGTGGGCCAACGAAAATATCGCTGCCCGGGAGTTTTCCTCCCTGCTGAAGTACGACCCGCTGACCAGAAAGTATCTCCTGACGACCCCGGGTACGCGCGCGACCGTTCAGGCCGCCAATTTGCGCTCGCTCCTGGCCGGTACCTGGAAAGACCTGGACCTGCCGCTGCTGGAAGCGGACAAATTCGTCCAGGGAGAGGATTACCGGGTGGATCTCGGTCTGAGCCTGCAATATACCGAACTGCCGCCCTGGCTGGACCGCTCGCTGGTGTTCTGGTCCCGCGAGGTGGTGCAACCGGAACCTTACAAGATGGAATTCCGTTTCGACAATGCCGCTCTTTCCCGGTGACGGCCAGTCCGTTTCTTCAAAGCCGCGTAGGGGCCAATCCAAAAGCCGCTCCCGGGGCTTTTTCAAAAGCTCGGCCAAGGCCCCGGCCGACGCGCCTTCCCTGGTAAAGAGCAAGGAACAGCGCCAGCTTGAGCGCAAAAAGCGCCAGCGCGAGTTTTACCTGGCGGCCCTCGGCCTGGTGCTGGTTTTGCTGCTCATGTTCGTGCAGTTACAGTATTTCAGCTCGGTTACGGTGTTTTTCGCCCTGTTTTTCGTGAACACGGTGCTTATTCTGGGCATTCTGTTCGTGGTGCTGCGCAACGGGGCGAAGCTGCTTTTGGAGCGGCGGCGCAGGGTTATCGGCTCGCGCCTGCGCACCCGGCTGGTTTTGGCCATCAGCGGCATGACCCTGGTCCCCTGTGTGATCATGTTTCTGGTAACGACCCAGTTCGTGAAAATTTCCGTTGATTTCTGGTTTGAGACCCAGGTGGAAGGCACGGTGGAAGCGGCCATGGAAATTGCCCGCCATACTTACGACTCCGCTTCGGATCGGCTCCGTTCCATGGCCGGTTACAGCCTGGACGAAGTGGAGCGGCGCGGCTACGAGTGGGGCGGCGGCAGCATGGACGCCTACCTGGAGCGCAAGCGCGCCGAATACCAACTGGCCCTGCTGGGTTTTCTGGATTCCGGCCGGATCGAGCGCAACTGGCGGACCGGCGGCCTGCTCGGCGAGGCCTGGCAATGGGCCAAGGCCGAGGTGAACTGGGAAGAGCTGGATGAAAAAGGCTTTACCCTGGTACCCGGGCATACGCCGGATTTTGACCTGGTATTCGGGCTGGCGGCGGTGCGCAATCCGGAAGGCGGCGTCCAGGGCTATCTGGTGCTGGGCGAGAGCATGGCCGAGAATTTCTGGTCCAAGCTGGACCTGGTTTCCACCGGGACCAGCCAGTACAAGCTGGTGCGCAACCTCAAGCGCGAGCTCAAAGCTACCCTGTACATCACCCTGACCGTGCTGACCGCGTTGATTGCCCTGGCCACGGTCTGGTTCTCCTTCCGGGTGGGGCGCGAGCTCACCGCCCCCATTACGGCCCTGGTGGGCGCCACCGAGCGCATCGCCCAGGGCGACACCGGCGTGCGCATTGAGGACAGTTCTTCCGACGAATTCGCCGTGCTGATGAACTCCTTTAACAAGATGTCCGAGGAAATCGGGCAGAGCCGCCAGGATTTGACGGACACCAACGACCTGTTGGCCCAGCAGAACCTGGTGCTGGACCAGCAGCGCCGCTACGTGGAAACCGTGCTGGACAACATCGCCGCCGGGGTGATTTCCTTTGACTCCGAGTGGCGGGTGAACACGGCCAACCAGGCGGCCTGCGTTTTTCTGGGCCAGGTTCAGGAATACATCATCGGGCGCCCGATTATGGAATTTTTGCCGGACACCGAACTGCGCGGCGCCAGGAAAATCGGCCTGCGCCTGCTCCGGCGGCCGGGCGCCCATTGCCAGTACCAACTGGTCATGCCGGTGCAGGGCGAGGAAAGGCGCCTTTTGACCACGGCCGTGGGCCTGCCCTCGCCGGAAGGCAGGTTTCAGGGCGGGGTGGTAGTCTTTGAAGACATTACGGAAATGGAAAAGATGCAGCGCACCGCGGCCTGGCGCGAAGTGGCCCGGCGCATCGCCCACGAAATCAAGAATCCGCTCACCCCCATCAAGCTTTCGGCCCAGCGCCTGGAGAAGAAGTTCGGCGGGCAGGTGCGGGATCCGGCCTTCCGGCAGAGCACGCAGTTGATCGTGAGCGAAGTGGAGCAGCTTCTGGCCATGGTGCAGGAGTTTTCGGCCTTTGCCAAGCTGCCGGAAATCCGCCCCCGGCGGGGCGGCCTCATGCCGATTCTGGAAGATGTGGTCAATATTTTCCGCGACAGTCATCCCACGGTCCGGTGGAGCCTCAGGCCGGACCCGGAAACCGGCCGGCTCATCCTGCCCGACGTCGAGGTGGATTCAGCGGCCATGCACCGGGCTTTTCTGAATATTCTGACCAATGCGGTGGAAGCGCTGGAAGGCCAGCCGGATGCCCGGGTGGAAATCCGCGCCGCGCACGAGCCTGACGCCCGGCTGTTGCGCGTCGATATCGTCGACAACGGCCCCGGGCTTTCCGCCGACGAGCGCAAACGGGTGTTCGAGCCCTATTTTACCCGCAAGAAAACCGGCACCGGCCTTGGCCTGACCATAGTCCGCTCGATCGTCACCGAGCATCGCGGCTATGTGCGGGCCTTCGCGCCCGGTCCCACAGGTCTGGGCATCAGCGTGGAACTGCCGGTAGCCTAGAGCTTTTCACACCCCTTAAACAAAGGAGCTGTTCATGGCTTTCAAGCGTTATATCGTCGAATTCGGCATGGGCGCGGACCTGCACGGCCGCGACGTTACCAAGGCGGCGCAGCGCGCGGTGCGCGACGCCATTTCCCACGGCTGCCTGTGCGGGCTGTACGACATACTGGGCCTTGACGGTCCCAAAAATTTGCGCATCGTCCTGAAAATAGCCTGCCCGCTGCCGGAAGAACTGGACAGGCAGGCCGTGCTGGACAGTCTGCCCTATTACGACGACATCGAGCTTGCCGTCGAGCCCGGCGGCATGATGACCAAGGGCATTCACCACCCGAGCCTGGGCGAAGGCGACGATATCGTGATCGCCCTGGCCTCGCTCACCGTCTACGTTGACGTAAAGTAGAGGATCGTATGGCGTTATATACCAAGCAGGAAGCCCTGGACTACCACGCCGGGCACAAGCCCGGCAAAATGGAGATTTTGCCCTGCAAGCCGGGCCGCACCCAGAAAGATCTTTCCCTGGCCTACACTCCCGGCGTGGCCGAAGCCTGCCGGGCCATCCAGACCGACCCGGAAGCCGTCTACCGCCTGACCGGCCGGGGCAATCTGGTGGCGGTGGTTTCCAACGGCACGGCCGTGCTGGGCCTGGGCAATATCGGCCCCTTGGCCGGCAAGCCGGTCATGGAAGGCAAGGCCCTCTTGTTCAAGCTGTTCGCGGACGTGGACTGCTACGACATCAACCTGGCCGAGAACGACCCGGACCGGCTTTGCGATTTGGTCAAGGCCCTGGAGCCGACTTTTGGCGGCGTCAACCTGGAAGACATCAAGGCGCCGGAATGCTTTTACATTGAAGACAAGCTGAAACGGGAAATGGGCATCCCGGTATTCCACGACGACCAGCACGGCACGGCGATCATCTCCGGGGCCGGGCTGCTGAACGCCCTGGAAATTACCGGCAAGAAAATTGAAGACTTGCGCCTGGTGATAAACGGGGCCGGTTCGGCGGCCACCTCCTGCGGCCGTTTTTACCGGCTTTTGGGGGTGGACCCGGCCAATATCGCCATGTTCGACTCGCGCGGGCACATCAACACCGCCCGGACGGACCTGAGCCCGGAAAAGCGGGAGTTCGCCACCGCCAAGGCCTATGCCTCGCTGGCCGAGGCCATGCGCGGCGCCGACATGTTCCTGGGCCTTTCCCGGGGCGGGGTGCTGGGGCCGGAACTGGTGCGGAGCATGGCGGAGAATCCGGTTATCTTCGCCTGCGCCAACCCGGACCCGGAAATAGACTACGACCTGGCCAAGGCCGCGCGGCCGGATCTGATCATGGGTACGGGCCGCTCGGACTTCCCGAACCAGATCAACAACGTTTCCGGCTTCCCGTATATTTTTCGGGGCGCGCTGGACGTGCGGGCCGGCGACATCAACGAAGAAATGAAGCTGGCCGCGGCCCACGCCTTGGCCGCCTTGGCCCGCGCGGCCGTGCCCGAGGAGATTTGCCGCCTTTACGGGGTGAAGGAGCTGAAATTCGGGCCGGATTACATTCTGCCCAAGATTGTGGACCAACGCCTGATTTCGGAAGTCTCCCACGCCGTGGCCGCCGCCGCCCTGCGCAGCGGCGCGGCCCGCCTGCGCATAGACCTGAATGCTTACAAGGGCGAGCTCGCGGACCGCCTGGCCGCCTCCCGGCGCCGCCAGGAGGCGCTGCTGGCGGCCTATGGTTTGTGAATGTGAATAACGGAAAAGGCCCGCGTGGCGGCGGGCCTTTTCCGTTATTAAACTAGTTTTGCTATTAGTCTTTTTCTACGATGGCTTCGGCGGGGCAGGAGCTGGCGCAGGAGCCGCAGCCGATGCAGGTGTCGGCGTTGATGCTGTACTTGTCGCCTTCGGAAATAGCTTCCACCGGGCAGGAGCTGGCGCAGGAACCGCAGCCGATGCAGTCGTCAGTAATTACGTAAGCCATAATAGTTCTCCTCTTTATGGTTTATTCAACCTTCGTTGAATATGATAATAGCATTATCAGAAAAATCCGATTCGTTCAATAAAAATACCGGGAATCGGCCATCCCTATTCGCCGTAGCCGATGTAGTTAGCGGCCTTTTCCTCGCCGCGCAGCACGCGCAAGCCGCCCCAGGCCAGGGCTTCCATTTCCAGTTCGCCGGGGTAGACTTTAACCGGGGCCATCTGTTCCACATGCTGCTTGATCATGCCGCAAATCATGCCGGAGAAGGCGATGCCGCCGGTAAGGATGATCGCGTCGCAGCGGCCGTCCAGCACGGCGATCATGCCGCCGATATCTTTGGCGATCTGGAAGACCATGGCGCGCAGCACCAGGGTGGCTTTCGGGTCGCCTTTCATCACGAGCTTTTCAACTTCGCGCATATCGTTGATGCCGAGGTAAGCCTTGATGCCGCCGTTCTTGTTGGTGAAGGCCAGCAGGTCGGCTTTCTGCCAATCGCCGGAAAAGCTCATTTCCACCAAGTTCTGCGCGTACAGGCCGCCGCTGCGTTCGGGGCTGAAGGCGCCTTCGCCGGCAATGCCGTTGGTCACGTCGATAACCCGGCCGTAGCGGTGCGCGCCGGTGGTGATGCCGCCGCCCATGTGGCAGACGACAAAGCGGGCGTCGTTGTAGTCCAGACCCAGGTCTTTGGCGCACAGGCGGGCCACGGCCTTGGTGTTGAGGGCGTGGAACACGGGAACGCGCTCAACCTGCGGTATGCCGCTCAGGCGGGCTTCGGGGATCATTTCGTCAACCACCACCGGGTCGACCACGAAAGCCGGGATGTGGTACTTGAGGCTCAGTTCGTGGGCGATGATGCCGCCCAGGCAGGAAGCGTGGCGGGCGGCGCCGGGGCCGTAGAGGTCTTTCAGCATCAAGTCGTTCACGGCATAGGTGCCGGAGGGCAGCGGGGCAATCAGGCCGCCGCGCCCGACCACGGCGCTGATCTCTTCCAGCTTCACGCCCTTTTCCTTGAGGGAATCCATGATGTAGCGCAGGCGCACGTCTTTCTGATCCGCCACGGTGGCGCAGTCGGCGAAGTCTTCCAGGGGGTGGCGCACGGTCTGTTCAAACAGGGATTTTTCGTTTTCAAACACCGCGTACTTGGTGGAAGTGGAGCCGGGGTTGATTACCAGGATCAGGAATTTTTTGTCAGCCATCGGAATAGTCTCCTTCGGTGCCGGTTGGCGTTGGGTTTAGTTTTGCGGTGCGCTTTATAACAGGTTTTAAAGAAAAAGGGAACGCAAATTTGCGGCAAGGCCGATTAATCGGGTAGACACTCCCCTGAAATGTCTCGCGCAAAAACGGGCGCGTCTGTTCGCGTTTTCCGCGTCTGTCCCCTGCCTGTTACTCTGGGGAGAGGGCAAGACGGAAGCCTATGTTGTTGCAGCGGGCGACCGGCGCGAAGTTGTACCGGGAGGCGGAGCGGCAGTACTCCGCGTCGGCGTACCAACAGCCGCCACGAGACACACGGCTCGAGCCAGATGACGGACCCTTGGGGTCGGTCACAGATGAGGAGGAATAGTTTCCATACCAGTCCCGCACCCACTCCCAGACATTCCCGTACATGTCATAAACTCCCCAAGCATTGGGTTGCTTCTGGCCTGCAGGATGGGGCGTTGATCCAGATCGCCAATCCTCGCCGTACCACGCGTACCTTCCGAGTTGCCCAACATCGTCGCCGAAGCAATAAACGCCGGAGCTTCCGGCTCTGGCCGCATATTCCCATTCTGCTTACGTGGGCAGACGGTATCTGTCGTGGCCTTCCTTTTGATTCAGGCGTTTGATGAATTTTTGCGTTTTATTCCAGGATACCATTTCCACAGGATTGCTCAGACCCTCGTACATGCTCGGGTTGTTCCCCATCACCGCTGTCCACGGCTCCTGTGTCACCGCGTATTTGCCCAGATAGAACGGCTTGCTGATTGTGACCTTGTGGGCGGGCTTTTCGTTGCACCATGGATCTGGATCGCTATCTGCCGAACCCATCATGAACGACCCGGCGGGGATCAGGATGAACTCCATGCCGATGCTGTTGGTGAAAAACGGTTCAAGCATGGTTCAGCCTCCGATTATCGGTTTGTTGTTCCCGTCTATTCCCGCAAAGTCCCCAGCCACGCCTGCAAAACAAAGCGCTCGGGATTTTGCAGCAGTTCGGCGGCGGCGTCTTCCAACGCATGGTTCGGAATTCCGGAAAGCGCGTTGCGGTATGCAAGTCGAG
>JAISDX010000144.1 GCA_031264465.1 Deltaproteobacteria bacterium
TTGTCGGAAATATCCTTGCAGAGCAGGTAGGTGGCGTCGTCGTCCACGGAATCGGAGTTGACCATGACCCGGATTTCGCGCCCGGCCTGAATGGCGTAGGCCTTGGCCACGCCCTCGAAACTGTCGGCGATGTTCTCCAGATCTTCCAGTCGCTTGACGTAGTTTTCCAGCAGTTTCTTGCGGGCGCCGGGGCGGGCTCCGGAAAGGCTGTCCGCGGCCTGCACCAGCACGGCCAGAATGGACTTGGGCGGAATGTCCTCGTGGTGGGCGGCGATGGAGTGGATGATTTCCTTGCTCTCGCCGTATTTTTTGGCCAGATCTGCGCCGATGATGGCGTGGGAGCCTTCCACCTCGTGGTCCACGGCCTTACCCAGGTCGTGCAGCAGGCCGGCCCGCTTGGCCCGCTTGATATCCTGCCCCAACTCGGCGGCCATCATGCCGCAGAGGGAGGAAACTTCCAGCGAGTGCTGCAGAACGTTTTGGGAAAAACTGGTGCGGTACTTGAGCTGGCCCAGGAGGCGCACGATATCCGGGTGGATGCCGTGCACGCCGGCGTCAAAAGTGGCTTGTTCACCCACTTCGCGGATTTGCACGTCCAGTTCCTGCTCGCATTTTTTGACGATGTCCTCAATGCGGGCCGGGTGGATGCGCCCGTCCTGAATGAGGCGTTCCAGGGCCATCTTGGCCACCTGGCGGCGCATCGGACTGTAGGCGGAAAGAATTACCGTCTCCGGGGTGTCGTCGATGATCAGATCCACGCCGGTGGCCGCTTCAAGAGCACGGATGTTGCGGCCTTCACGCCCGATGATGCGGCCTTTCATTTCTTCGCTGGGCAGCGTCACGGCGGTGACGGTCTGCTCGCCAACGTAGTCGCCTGCGTAGCGCTGCACGGCGTTGGCGATAATTTCCTTGGCCTTGCGGTCAGCGGTGTCTTTGGCTTCGCCTTCAATCTGGCGGATCATCTTGGCGGATTCATGGCGGGCTTTGTTTTCGATTTCAGCCACGAGCATGTTCTTGGCTTCCTCAATGGTCAGGCCGGAAATTTCCTGGAGCTTCTTGTCCTGTTCGTCGTGCTTTTGCCGTAGCAGTTCCTCTTGTTCCTCCAGCTTGCGGTCACGGCGGGTGAGCTCTTTTTCCTGGGCCAGGATGTCCATTTCTTTTTCAATGACTTTTTCCTGGCGCTCGTCCAGTTTTTCGGACTGGTCGTTGAGCTTTCTTTCCTTGGCTTTGGCCTCGCGCTCCAACTCTTTGACTTCCTGCTCCACCTGGCGCTGGTATTCGAGTACTTCGTCGCGCCCCTGAAGCAGAATTTCTTTTTTCTGGGCCGCCGCCTCCTTGCGGGCCTCGTCCAGGATGCGCTGCGAAAGTTCCCGGGCGTCTTTAAGGCGTTTGGCCAAGGCCAGCTTGTGTCCGAGATAGCCCAACACCAGGCCGCCCAAGAGGGCGGCGCATGTGGCAAAAATTGTGTTTTCCATGGTGTTCCATATTTATCGGGGCTTAATGCCGCGTTTGATTTGGGCCTGGATGCCCTGCCGCGCTTCGTCCCGGCACTTGTTCTTAAACCGGGGCTTCCCGCAGCCGTTTGTCATGTTGTCGTAAAACAAAAAAAGCCCGCGCTCCGGCATGGCCGGATGCAAGGCGGGCTTAACTTTACGCAAGTCACAACCTTAGGTCAGAGTAGCGTGTTTATTTATTGTCACCCCGAAATGCCGTGTGCAGACTGCTCCGCAGGACCTGAATCCTACGGCGGAAACCTCGCAAATCCCTTCAGGTGCGCCGTAATTCGGCGCTCACACCGGTACTTGGCTCGGTCTCCTGGTGTTATGCTTGTGAGGCCGCGGTGAGCCTGCATCACAAACATTTCAGGGTTTAACAATCCGGCGTCAAAATCTTGTAGTCATTTACCCTTGTGTTTATCATAAGCAATTTTCTTGCCAGAAAACAGTATTTTTTCATTCCTCGGGCAAATAACTAAAGGTTCAACCCCATTTCAATTTTTCGCATTATCTCCCGCGTCCTTTCATCAGCAGTATCCAGCTTTTCGGTAAGAACCAGCAAATCGTCCGCCAAAGCCAGGGCCAGAAAGGCCAGAAGTTTCTCTTTGCTAAGATGCCCGCCATGCTGTTTAAGGATTTCAAACCTCTTGTCCAGCATCTGTTTTGCCTGCTCAAGTTTTGCAGGATCGGCGTTTGCCTTGAATGAAAGTTCAAGTCCCAGCACGTTAATGGTGAAACTTTGCATGATTAACCCGCGGAATTTGCCCGGGCGGTCATACCTTCAAGGCGCAGCACCAGGTTGTCAATACGCTCCAGAACAGCGGCCTTATGCTCTCTTTCCGCAGCCAGACAGCTTTCAAGCTCGGCTATTCTGGCCAGATATTCGGAAAGCTGTTCAAGTTTGTCTTTATTTTCCATCCTGCCGGAACTTTCGGAAAACTGCTTTTCCAGGCGAGTTTTTTCACCTCGGAGTATGGCAACTTCCTCAAGCAGGCTCATTACTCGCTGCTCAAGTGCATCAAGTATTGTCATGTCTGAAGAATACTCACATTGCGGTGATTAAGCAAGGGGGAGGACTCGGAATTTTTTACCGGAAAACAAGCCATGTTCAGTCTTTCGCGCGTCTGCTCTTGTTTATGTTTTGCTGCCGGCCCCTGGCCACGGCCAGGCTTTCGGCCGGTACATCCTTGGTAATGACGGAACCCGCTCCGACCAGCGCCCCGTCGCCAATTTGCACCGGCGCCACCAGCGCGGCGTTTGAGCCGATAAAGGCGCCGGCCCCGATTTTGGTCTGATGTTTTTGTTTGCCGTCGTAGTTGCAGGTAATGGTGCCGGCTCCGATATTGGCTGCCGGCCCGATTTCCGAGTCTCCCAGATAAGCCAGGTGCCCGGCCTTGGCGCCCTTGCCGAGCACGGTTTTTTTCATTTCCACAAAGTTGCCGACATGCGCGTTTTCTTCCAGTACCGAACCCTGGCGCAACCGGGCGAACGGGCCGATGTCCGAGCCTTCGTCCATGCGTGCGCCGTCCAGGTGGCTGAAGGAGCGCACCCGGCAGCGTGGCCCGATAATGGAATTGTTGACCCAAACGTGCGAGTCCAGCACCGCGCCAGTCTTTACCACCGTACTGCCGTAAAGCTCGCAGGGGCCGGTAATTTCACAGCCGGGCTCCAAAACAACGCGCGGCCCGATGGAAATCATGTGCGGGTTGCGCAGGAGCGCCCCGCGGCTGAGCCAGGCGGCGGCAAGCTTGCGCCGCAGGTTTTCTTCGGAGCGGACCAATTCCAGCGGCGTGTTTACGCCGAGCAGCGCATCGTCCTCGCCCTGGTCCAGGGCGGTCACTTTCAGGCCGGAGTCGGCGGCCAGGGCCACCAGATCGGTAATGTAATATTCGTGGCTCTTGTTATCGGTGGTGATTTTGCTGAGCAAATGGTCTATGCTGCTGATGCGCAAAAGGTATATGCCCAGGTTTATTTCGCGCGAGTCCGGCCCGTGCTGCAGGTTGTCGTAGTCTTTGGCTTCCACCACGGCGGCCACCCGGCCGGAGCGGCGCAGCACCCGGCCGTAGGAGCCCGGGTCGCGCATGGTCATGCTCATGAAGGCCAGGTCGGCGCTGTTTTGCCGGCAGGCCTGGATAAACCAGCTGATGCGCTCGGTGTGCAGGAGCGGCGTATCGCCGTTCACCACCAGCACGTACCCCATGCCGGCGGCTTTAAGGGCGGGCCATGCCTGCATCAGGGCGTGCCCGGTGCCGAGCTGTTCCTGTTGCATGACAAAGTGCGAAACTTTTTCCTGCAGGGCCTGTCGGACCTGTTCGGCCTGGTGTCCGATGACAACGCGAATGTTTTTGGGAAAAAGCGGTTTTAAGGCGTCAAGCACATACGCCAGCATCGGTTCGCCCAGGAGGGTGTGCAGAACTTTCGGCAGTTGGGAGTGCATGCGGGTGCCCTTGCCGGCCGCCAGGACGAGGGCGCTGATGTTGTTGGTGTTGATATCCATTTGACATCCTGGTTTATGAGTGGGTATTCGAGTTTAATTGTGCTTGCCAGGTATTTTAAAATATTCGTGAAAAACCACAAGTGTTAACAGGGGTTGCATGTCTGATAAAAAAACTTGCTCGGGGCGGGTGGAGGCCATATATTCAGAAAAGCGCCTGGACGCGGCTCTGGCCGCCATTTTTCCCGATTACGCCCTGCGGGCCAGACGCCGGCTTTGGGAATGGTGCGATGTGCGGGTGGACGGCGTGCCGCGCCAGCCGTCCTACAAAGTACGCACCGGGCAGGAAATGGCCGTTACCCCGAAAAACCACCCCGGAATTGCCCCCATGTCTGAACCGCAGCCTGATTTGAAACAGGAAAAAGCGGTGGAAACCGCCGCCGAGCCCGCCGCTCCTGGCAGCCGGGAGCTGGAAACGCTGATTGCCGAAAGCTTGGGCGACGAGTTGCCGCCGCAGCTTGCCTCGCTCCTGCAGGACGCGGACGCGCTTCTGGCGGCCGACCTGGACCGGCTGCCCGCCCCGGATTTACTCGAACTGGAGGATTTGTCCAAGGCCCGCGCCACGTATGACGAAAAACTGCTGGAGTTTTTGCGCCACTACCGCCCCGCCATTGTGGCCGCCAACGACAGTTTTGTGGCTTTCACCAAGCCTGCGGGCATTGCCAGCGCCGCCTTGGCCGGCGGGGAAAGCGGCAGCCTGGAGGAAGTTATTGCCGAGGCCTGGCCGGAAATATGGGAAAGCTACGCCCCGGAAAAGCCTTGCCCGGAAAGGCCGGTGCTGTGCAACCGGCTGGACGGCGGCACTTCCGGCCTGCTGCTGGCCGCTTTTTCCATCCAGGCCGGCGAACTTTTTCGGGAATACGAACGGGCCGGCAAAGCGCGCAAGAAATACCTGGCCCTGGTGCATGGCGCCGCTCCCGAGCACATGCTCATGAACAAGGCGCTGGATACCTACCGTCGCAAGACCACCCTGGTGCTGCCGCACCCGAACCGCGATTTTACCCGCCACAGCAAGTCCATTTTGTTGCAAACCTTCAACTCGCCCAAGCCGGCCAATACCGCGCAGGGCGAAGACGCCATGCCCGAACCGGGCCGCGACCCGCTGAACGTCAAACCGGTGGAAGCGGCCGGGCTCCTTTACCTGGCCGGGCTTACCGGGGCGCTGTCTTTACTGGAAGTCACCATTCAGCGCGGCGCCCGGCACCAGATTCGCGCCCACCTAGCCGAAGCCGGGTTCCCCATAGTCGGCGACGCCGCCTACGGGCTGGAAAGCACCAGCCGGGCGGGGCGCATGTTTCTGCACCACTTTGAGATTTCGCTGCCCGGCTTCCGGGCTCGCTGGATGCCGGATTGGGATTTGCCCATAAAGGTGATTTGATTATGAGATAGCGTCACTGGAAAAGGTCGGTACTTAGGTACTTGAGTCCGCTATCATTCAGAGTAAGGGCAATGTTGTTGCCGCGTTCCCTGCCTTGAAGCAGCTTGATAGCGGCGATTACGTTGGCGCCGGAAGAAAAACCCACGAAAGCGCCTTCATGTAGGGCAAGGTTGCGAGTGCATTCCGCCACTTCACCATCAGAAACCTGAATGAATTCTTCAACAAGGGATTCATCCATTTTAGGCAAGGTCATGTTATAGCCACAACCTTGTACTTTATGCGCTCCGTGATTTTTAACTGGAAGTCCGGCATATTTTGCCGCGGCTTCCGGTTCAATAGCATAGCAACGGATATTAGGATTGTGTTTTTTCAACCCCCGGGCTGTCCCCACAAAAGTGCCGCCACTGCCAAGAATATCCACAAAAGCGTCTATTTCCCCATCGCTCTGTTCCCACATTTCCTCGGCGGTATACAGCAGATGGGCGTTGACAGAACCTTCAAGGCAAAACTGGTCAGCCCGGAATGCATTGCGTTCCTTGGTCAGTTGTTGGGCGGCTTCTTCCACTTTGGCAAGGTCATCGCCGGAAACCTCGCCAGCGGATTCTCCGTGCGACTGTTTAATAATGAATACTTCCGCCCCAAGAGCGCGCATCATGCGGGCGCGTTCCGGCGAGTTGCCTTCGGACATGCAGGCGACGAAAGGATATCCTTTGGCCCGGCAGACAATCGAAAGTCCAGTGCCAGTGTTGCCACTGGTCAACTCAACAACGGTCTGACCCGGTTTTAGAGTGCCGGAGGCCTCGGCTTCTGTAATCATCTGAAGGGCTGGACGGTCTTTTTTGCTAAAGCCGGGGTTCAAATATTCCAATTTAGCAAAAATTGCTCCTTCCACACCATAAATTTTAGTAATACGATCCAAGCGCACCATTGGCGTTTCGCCTATGGCTTCGTAAACGTGATTTAAAAGTTTTCTCATCATCTGACTCCTTGTTGTTGCCTTTTGTGAAAGGCGTCGATAAATATATTTTACGAATAGTAAATTAAAATTTACGAGTCAAGCATAAACTGATTTTTAAGGGAAACGGTATGGACCAATTGAGCATAACTATCGCTAACAATTTGAAAAAGCTTAGGAAAAATCGTGAATTGAGCTTGGGAAAGCTGGCCGAACTTTCCGGCCTCAGCAAAGCGCTGTTAGGGCAAATTGAGAAAGGAAATAACAATCCAACTATTCAGACCATATGGAAAATCGCGGCCGGATTGAAAGTGTCGTATACGGCCCTTATTGACGCTCCCAGTGATGAAAATCTGTTAATCACCCGGGCAGATGCTTTGGCGCGCTCTCAAACGATACCTGATTCAAATTGTACGATTTATTGCTACTATCAGACTGCCGGCCAGCGTAATTTTGAAGTATTCGGTATGCGCTTTGAACCCGGGGGCGGTTATGTTTCACCAGGGCACCCAGAAAAATCAATAGAATATCTGTTTATACAAGAAGGAACACTGAAAATTTTGTTGGCTGGACAGGTGTATATTCTTCAAGCTGGAGATAGTTTGTCTTTCGCGTCGTCGCAGGAGCATGAATATCGTAACGAGAGCAACGCGGATGTTGTCGCCTTGTGCCTGAACTGGTATGCCCCTTTGCGGCAGAGTGCCAGCGCTTGAACATGCAATAAAACTCAGGCGCTTGTCGCTGCATACCGCTTTTCGCTTCTCAATGCCAAGATAGCCGGTATGCCCCTCAAAAATGCCCTCAACGTGTTGCGGCTATCAATAGATTTAATTGACTTTGAGAGACATCAAAAAGCCGGAAAAGTTAAGGCTCTCAACGGTTTTTTACCATTAAGAGCCTTCTTGAGAAATGCTTCTGGCGGAAAAAGGGTGGGATTAGTAACAAAAAAAAAGGTAAGCCCCAGGCTTTGCCTGGGGACTCACAAAGTTTGACTTTTCGGGAAATATAAGGAGCCTCTTTTCGTGAACCGCTCAAAGTTCATGGAAAGGAGGCTCCGGATG